>JAIWOH010000201.1 GCA_020216985.1 Nitrospira sp. | reverse complement strand
GTCGTCCGAGACGGCGTCTTCGTCGGCTATTGCACAAACCGGGAGGTGGCGCCGAAGATCGGCGAAACGCGATCGCGTGGCTCGAATCGAGCGGATGGGTGGGGCAGTGTGCCGATCGTGCGCATCGCCAACATCGGCCTTGAGCCGGGCGAGCACACGCTCGATCAACTGATCGCGGACGTCAAGCGCGGGATTTACATCGAAGGCCACGGGTCGTACAGCATCGATCAACGCCGGTACAATTTTCAATTCGGAGGCGACGCCTTCTGGTTGATCGAAAACGGCCGGCGAACCCACATGCTGCGCGACGTGATCTATCACGGCATCACTCCCGAATTTTGGAACAGTTGCGACGGCGTGGCGGACCGGTCCTTCCGACGCCGGTATGGATTCATTACCTGCGGTAAGGGGCAGCCGGTTCAGGCCGGCTGGATGACTCATGCTGCGTCGCCGGCGTTGTTTCGGCGAGTTCACGTGATCAGGGGAGGAGAGGGATCATGAGCCTGTCCGACTCGAATCCGTGGCCGAAGATGACGAGCCGGGACGAATTTCGCTTTCTGGCCGACGTGATCTTCGCCCGTTCATCGGGCGACCATACCGTGGTGAAACTCCATGACGAACGAGCCGGCACGACGAGATTCGCCGACAACCGTGTCATTCAAAACGTCGATACGAGGCGCGGCCTCCTGACGGTGACCGTCTCGCTCGGCCGGCGACACGGCACCGCCTCGACAACGGATTTTACGGCCGGTGCCGTTCAAGACATGGTGGCGCGGGCTGAGCGCATCGCTCGAGCGGCACCCGAAGATCCGGAATACCTTCCGCCGCCGGACCCCCGGCCGTTTCCTATCAGGGAGACGGCGAGAGAGGAAACGGTCGCCAACGGGCCGGTGCGTCGCCACGAATACGCGAATGAAGCCGTGAGCCTCTGCCGCATGGAAAATCTCATGGCGGCGGGGATTGTGTCGTCGTCGGCGGCCTCCATTGGCGTGGCGGCGGACAACGGGTTGTTCGGTTGGGAGATGAGGACCAAGGCGCAGTTCAGCCTGACGGTTCAGGCCGGTGACGGAACAGGCGAAGCGGGCGCAACGGGATGGAGCGCCGCAGCCCACCGTTCGATCGATCATCTGAAAATTCAAGAACGGACTCTGACGGCGATCGACAAAGCCAAGAGAAGTCGTGAAGCGAGGGACCTTCCTCCCGGGGACTATCCGGTCGTGCTCGAGCCGGCCGCCGTGGCGGGGCTTTGGTCTTGGCTGATCTGGGCCCTCGACGCAAAATCTTATGAAAAGGGCACTAGTCCATTCGCGGGACGGCTGGGAAGCCGAATTGTGGACAAACGGTTGATGTTGAGCAATGTGCCGAATCATGCCGATCTGTTCGGCGTGGGGTTTACCTCAGAAGGATTACCGAGCGAACCCTCGCAGTGGATCGAGGACGGCCGTTTGAAACAACTTGCGTACGATCGATTTACGGCGCACACGCATGGGATCAAGAACATTCCCACGCTGGAGTCGCCGGTCTTGTCCGTCGAGGGAGCATCGTTCGGGAACGTGGGAGAGCTGCTGAAACAGATCGATCGAGCCGTTCTTGTCACGAATTTTTGGTATATCCGCTCCGTCAATCTTCGCGACCTGACCTTGACGGGGATGACACGCGACGGAACGTTTCTCGTGGAGAACGGCCACGTCGTCTGTCCGGTGAAAAATTTCCGCTTTCATGACAGTCCTCTCCGGATCTTTCACGATGTCGGCGTCGCGACGGTTCCCGCGGAGGCGGTGACGCCGGAAGCGGGAAAAATGTTGGCGCCGGCGATGGCCTTGCCTCACTTTCACTTTTCGAGTGTCACCAGGTTCTAAGGGGAACGGAAAAACGGCCGTCAAACGGCAGATCTTCGAGCAAACCATTGACTCTGCCCATTGAGCAGGAGTAGAGACAGCATCTGACCGTGTCTCAGCATCGGTACGGTCGATCGATGGGGAGAGGCGGATGAGTTTCGAAAGGTCTGGAGCCTGACAGATGTCTCGCCGATTCAATGATGAGCCGATCCACGTCATTCGCCGCATCCCATCGCCGGAGCAACTGGATGCCGTCCGGTCCGCCAAGCGACCGGCTGGTGGAAAATTTGGCGAAGCGGCGGCATCCTTCGCGCGCTCGGTCGCGAAACGGTTGGCGTCCGTGACGAGTCCGAGACCGTCAGCGGGCAAGACGGAGTCCGGCTCGGTTTTTCAAGGGCCGCCTGACGAGGCGCAAAATGAGCCCGAGACGGAGGAACGTGAGCCGATCGAAAAAGGATCGGATCGCTTGGCGATGACGGCGCCACGAGGGCCGGCGGTCGAGTCGGCGGATGACGAACCAGGTGCGGCTCCGATGAATCCAACCGCGGAATCGTCGGCGGTGCAACCCGAGGAAGTGGCCGAGCTGAGGGGCTATCTTCTCCAACAACAGCAAGACATCGTCCGTCTGGCCTCTCAGATGCAAGAATTAAAATCCCTCGTGCTGTCGCAGCAGCGTCTGATCGAACGGCTTGCACGGGAAGTGGTTCGGGGATCTGTCTCGTCGCCCCAAACAGGACGCTCTTCCGCGATCACCCGTCCGAACAGGCCCGGCCGCCAAAAGTCCGCCAGAGTTGAGAAAGCGGTGATGACTCAAAACGACCCGATGCGGCTGCCGCTGAACGTCTAATGCCCGATCGGCTGCTCTCGAGTTTGCCCGTCGCCTCCCGCCCCTATGATGCATAATCAGAGCCACAGTCGAGTCCTGAAGGCGAGTGTGGTGGCGGCGGCCATCTGGGCGGCATCCGGGCAGGGTTCGGTCTTCGGTGCTTCCGGTGGAGAGGAGCGTCCCACTGTCTCGCTCTATGCCAATCTCGGCACGCTGCACCACCCTGTGACGACGACGTCCGAGCAGGCCCAGCGGTATTTCGATCAAGGCCTGCGGCTGGTGTATGCCTTTAATCATGAAGAAGCCGTGCTGGCGTTTGAAGAAGCCGCCAGGCTCGATCCTTCCGCCGCCATGCCCTATTGGGGAATCGCGCTGGCGCTGGGATCGAACATCAACGCGCCGGTCACCAAGGAGAGAGAGCGCAAAGCCGGAGAAGCGCTTCGCAAAGCCCGCGCCCACGGTGCTCGCGCGAGCGAGGCCGAACGGCGATACATCGAGGCGCTCGGCAAACGATACGGTTCAAAAGGGGAGCCAAGAAAGGCGCTTGACAAGGCCTATGCCGATGCGATGAGGGCGTTATGGCGGGACTTTCCTGATGACGCGGACGCCGGCGTTCTCTTCGCGGAGGCCTTGATGGATCTCCGACCCTGGGATTTATGGACGCCGACTGGAAAGCCCAAGCCGGGAACGGAAGAAATCGTCACGACGTTGGAGTCCGTCCTCGCGCGGTTTCCCGATCATCCCGGCGCCTGTCACTATTACATTCACGCCGTTGAAGCCTCGCCGACGCCGGAGCGGGCGCTGGCCTGCGCGGATCGACTGGCGGGCCTGATGCCGGGCGCCGGTCACTTGGTCCACATGCCGGCCCACATTTACATGCGTCTTGGTCGATATCATGAGGCCGCGGAACACAACGCGCACGCGGCTCTTGTCGATCGAGACTATTTTGCCGGCCGAACTCTTGCCGGTGAGTACGCCGATGCATACTACGCGCACAATCTCCATTTCTTGTGGGCCTCTTTGGCGATGGAGGGACGAAAGACAGAGTCGCTGAAGATCGCGCGCCAGTTGACGACGCTGGTGACCGAGTACAAGGCGCAAAAAGACAAGTGGAAGGAAGGGTACCTTCCGACCCCCATCTGGTCTCTGATTCGATTCGGCCAATGGAGCGATCTGCTGCGAGAGCCTGCGCCTCGCGCGAGCCTTCGTCTTCACCACGCAATCTGGCGATTGGGCAGGGGCTTGGCTTTGACCGCCACCGGCCGCTTGCCAGAGGCGGAGGCGGAACTGGCGGTTTTGGCCGCCTCGACGAAGCAGGTCGGGCGTCCCCGCACGGACGAAGGCAAAATAGAGCAGGCCATGATCAAGATCGCCGAGCGTCTTCTGGCCGGAGAGATCACGGCCCGCCGTGGGCGATATGACGAGGCGATTGCGTCGCTCAGGGATGCCGTCAAAATGGAGGAGGACTTGCCCTACATCGAGCCGCCCTACTGGCCGATTCCCGTTCGCCATTATCTCGGAGACGTGCTGCTGGCGGCCGGTCGATACGGTGACGCGGAGGAGGAGTACCGAGCGGATCTGGTCAGGCACCCCCATAACGGATGGGCTCTTTTCGGCCTGGTCAAAAGCCTCCGTGCTCAAGACAAGGTCCGTGAAGCCGTGGAAGCGGAGCGCCGATTCAAGGCTGCGTGGACCTATGCCGATGTGACACTGACCGGGTCTCGGTTTTGAAACGGGAAGTTAAGAAGGGGCACAGGAGGGGCGATGCATTTTATCGTGGGCGTGATGGGGCCGGCGAAGGCCAGGAAAAAAGATTTGGAGAATGCGAGGCTGCTGGGCGAGTTGATCGCGCGGCGCGGGTGGGCGGTGCTGACGGGCGGGCGAAACGTCGGCGTGATGGACGCCGCGTGCGAGGGGGCCAAGAGGGTCGGTGGCAGCTTGACCATCGGAATTTTGCCGACGGCCAAGGACAAGGTGTCACGCTACGTCGATGTGCCGATCATCACGGAGATGGGCAGCGGCCGCAACAACATCAACGTCTTGACCAGCCACGTGGTCGTGGTCTGCGGACTGACGGGGTCCGGGACGGTGTCGGAAGTAGCGTTGGCCGTCAAGGCTGGAAGGCCGGTTGTCTTGGTGGATGCGTCCGCTGCGGACGTGGCGTTCTTTCGCAAACTGAACAAACGGTTGGTGGCAGCCGCCGACTCGCCCGAGGAAGCGATTGCTCTGATTATGAAGCGGCTGGAGAGGGTCCATCGGCGCACGCGGGTCGTTGCGTCCAATGGATATGATGGTCTTTCCGTGTGACCGGTTTGAACGTTTCGTGCCGACGAGCAGGTGTCCCTCACGCGCTCGCCTTGCCGCGTCGTTCGCGTGGGCTCTGGGACTGTGTAAGCGTGTAAGATGGACGATGAGCAGGAGTGTCGCCGACGGAGAGAAGGGGGTGACGTCATGGGGTTGATTCGACGCACAAGGCGGCAGATGATCACGCTGTGCCTGTTCGGAGCAATAGCTGGTTTGTCGTTCGGCCCGACGATCTGGGCGGCCGAGCCGGCCAAGGCCTATTTCGCGGGGGGCTGCTTCTGGTGTATGGAGGAAGCGTTTGAGCCGGTGGAAGGGGTTCTTTCCGTGGTCTCCGGTTACATGGGAGGAAACGTCGCCGATCCCACCTACGCTCAAGTCTCCACGGGAAAGACCGGTCATGCCGAGTCGGTCGAGGTGACGTATGACCCAGCCAAGGTGACGTATCAAACGTTGCTCGACGTGTTCTGGCGGAATGTGGACCCACTGACGCCCAACGGACAATTCTGCGACCATGGCAATCAATATCGGTCCGCCATCTTCTATGGGACGGATGAAGAGCGGCGGCTGGCTGAAGAATCGAAGGCGGCGCTCGAACGATCCAAACGATTTGCGCAGCCGATCGTGACGCAGGTGGTCAAGGCCTCCACCTTCTATCCGGCGGAGGAGGAGCACCAAGACTATTACAAGAAAAATCCTATCCGGTACAAGTATTACAAGTTCGGCTGTGGACGGGCGCAGCGGTTGGAGTCTCTGTGGGGGAAACCGTAACGGCCGGAGTCTGTGAACTGAGGTCATGGCGGGAATCACATTGGAGGGAACAAACGGATGAAACGGGCGGTGAGTCGGAGAATGGCGGACCTCGCGCAGTCCGAGATTCGGGCGATGACGCAGGCCTGCGCGAGCGTCAAGGGGATCAACATGGCTCAAGGGGTCTGTGATACGCCGGCGCCTTCCATCGTGCTTGAGGCCGCGCAGCAGGCGATCAAAGACGGCCGAAATGTCTATACGCGATTTGATGGACTCGCGGAATTGCGCCAGGCATTGGCCGAGAAGCTGGCTCGCTACAACGACATTCAGGCCGATCCGGACACGGAGATTGTCGTCAGTGCGGGAGCGACCGGCGCTTTCCATTGCGCCTGCGAGGCCTTATTGGAACCGGGCGATGAGGTCATCGTGTTTGAGCCGTTCTATCAGTATCATCTGAGTGCGCTGCTGGCGGTGGAAGCAATGCCGGTCACGGTCAGGATGGAGGTTCCGGGATGGACCTTCACGGCCGCTCAATTGGAGCGGGCGGTCACCAAGAAGACCAAGGCGATTGTGGTCAATTCGCCGGGCAATCCCTCCGGAAAGGTGTGGACGCGAGACGAGTTGGAAACCGTCGCGGCCATCGCAAAGAAGCACGGCCTCTTCGTGTTTTCGGACGAAATCTACGAATACTTTCTTTATGATGGGC
The DNA here is from genome assembly GCA_020216985.1 of Nitrospira sp. GTDB lineage: Bacteria > Nitrospirota > Nitrospiria > Nitrospirales > Nitrospiraceae > Nitrospira_D. Next base: position 3,579 of record JAIWOH010000201.1, on the reverse strand, counting down.
GCTCTCACCTGAGCATGGCCGCATTGCCGGGCATGGCCGAGCGGACGATCACCATCGGCGGCTATTCCAAAACCTTCAGCGTCACGGGGTGGCGCATCGGCTACAGCGTGGCGGCTCGACCTTGGGCCCAGGCCATCGGTGCCGCCAACGACCTGTTGTACGTCTGCGCTCCGGCCCCTCTTCAAATGGGGATCGCAGCGGGCATCATCGAGCTGTCCGGTGATTTCTACAAAGAGCTTGCGCGCTCGTACCAGCGAAAGCGGGATCGGTTTTGCGAGGCGTTGGCCGAGGCCGGGTTGATCCCCTCGATTCCCGACGGCGCGTACTATGTGTTAGCCGACGTTTCAAACGTGCCAGGCTCGACCGGCAAGGCCCGTGCGATGGCTCTCTTGGAAGCAACTGGTGTGGCGGGGGTGCCGGGTGAAGCGTTTTTCTCCGGAACCGAAGGCGCTCATTTCGTTCGCTTCAGCTACGCCAAGACCGACGAAGATCTGGACGAGGCCTGTCGTCGCCTGAAGGGGGCGAAATTCTAGTCGACACAAACGGCTCTTCCCTTGCCCCTCTTACACGCTCATGGTATGAGAGATTCCATGAAGAAACTGAGCCTTGGAGTCGTTGCTATTGCCGGTGCTCTTCTGGTGACGGCATGTATCAACCAACCGTCCGTGCACCTATCCATTTTGGGTAAGCCCACGATCGAAGATAAGTCCGTGCTGGCCGGGGAATGGGAATACGAAGACGGCGCCGTCGTCATGCTCCGGCTTGATGAAAAAGGAAACGGGACGTATCCCTACAAGGACGGACGGCTCGAAACCCTTCGGCTCAACGGTCACACGTGGGTCGGCAAGTGGTATCAGAAGGAAAACGATCGGGAAGGAGGATTCAGGGTCGTGCTGTCCGACGACTACACGGAAGGCGACGGCACCTGGTGGTACGATCGGATTGGAGAAGATTCAGCCCCTGCACAGAAAGGCGGCACATTTCATCTCAGCAAACGAACCTCTCTCACCAAGCTCGGCGAGACCCCGCCCGCTCCATAAACTCTCCCAACGACCGTTCAGGGCCGTCAGGCCCTTGCTCAGACCTGCTAGGCAAGGTTGTTAGTTGTTATGAAAGATCGGTAAATAACCAGGGGGCTTCCTGTTTTCGCCGACGCTCATAGGCTGCGATCGCCCCTTCGTGCTCGAGCGTGAGACCGATGGAATCCAGCCCCCGGTACAAACAGTCTTTCCTGAACGGGTCGATCTCAAATCGATAGACCGTTCCGCTCGGCGTCGTCACCTGCTGGGCGCCGAGATCCACCGTGAGCCGGTATCCCTCCGTGCCAAGAACGTCCTTCATCAGAGCCGACACCGCCTTATTGTCCAGGATGATCGGCAGGATGCCATTTTGAAAACAGTTGTTATAGAAAATGTCGGCGAAACTCGGCGCGATGATGCACCGGAATCCTTGATCGAGGAGCGCCCACGGCGCATGTTCTCTCGATGATCCGCAGCCGAAGTTGTCGCGTGTCAGCAAAATCGTCGCCCCCTGGTAGCGGGCTTGGTTTAGGAAAAAGTGGGGATCGGGCGACCCGTCCGGCTTTCTCCGCCAGTCAAAAAAGAGTCCCTCGCGAAGGCCGGTCCGCTTGATCGTCTTCAGGAACTGCTTGGGAATAATCTGATCCGTATCAACGTTGACCCGGTCCAATGGAGCGACGAGACCGGTTACTTGTGTGAATGCCTGCATCGTATCCAGCCTTGAGTGTTCGGGTTGAGGTTTGTTGTGTTCGGTCGCGTCGACTCAGCCATCCGTGTGGCGCTCACGGCCGGCCCCCTACGTCCACCGCCTGATGTCCACGAAATGTCCTTCAATGGCGGCGGCCACCGCCATGGCGGGCGAAACCAAATGGGTTCGGCCGCCGGCGCCCTGGCGCCCTTCGAAGTTCCTGTTGCTGGTGGATGCGCACCGTTCACCAGGCTGAAGCACGTCGGCGTTCATCGCCAAGCACATGCTGCAGCCCGCTTCTCTCCACTCAAAGCCCGCTTCGCGGAAGATCCGATCAAGCCCTTCCGCTTCCGCCTGCGCTTTGACGAGGCCTGAGCCGGGAACGACCATCGCGCGCACCGTCGTCGCGACTTTTTTCCCCTTGGCGAAGCGCGCGGCAAGCCGCAGGTCTTCGATCCGCGCGTTGGTGCACGATCCGATAAACACCCGATCGATGGCGATGTCCGTCACCGGCATGTTGGGCGTGAGCCCCATGTACTCCAGGGCCCGTTCCGTCGCGCGCCTCGTGTTCTCATCCGCGATCGTTTGAGGGTCCGGCACCTTTTCGTCCACGCCGACGACCATGCCGGGACTCGTTCCCCAACTGACCTGCGGAGCGATGTTCTCCGCCTGCATGACCACCGTGGCGTCGTAGCGGGCGTCCGAATCTGTCTTGAGTTGTTCCCAGGCCTTGACCGCTTGATCGAACAACGCGCCTTGTGGGGCGAGAGGTCGTCCCTTGAGGTAGGCGATCGTCTTCTCATCGGGAGCGACCATGCCGGCTCTGGCGCCCCCCTCGATCGACATGTTGCACAGGGTCATGCGGCCCTCCATGCTGAGGGCGCGGATGGCCGATCCGGTGTATTCGATCACGTGTCCCGTCCCGCCGGCGGTTCCGATTTTCCCGATGATGGCCAGGATGATATCTTTGGCGGAACAATGTTCGGACAGGGCCCCCTCGACACGAATTTCCATCGTTTTCGGTCGTTTTTGAATCAGGCACTGGGTGGCCAAGACGTGTTCCACCTCGCTGGTGCCGATACCGAACGCCAGCGCGCCGAACGCTCCGTGGGTCGAGGTATGGGAGTCACCACAGACAATGGTCATGCCGGGCAAGGTGAAGCCCTGCTCCGGACCGATCACGTGGACGATCCCCTGACGCACGTCGTTCATGCCGAACAGGGTGATACCGAACTCGCGGCAGTTTTCTTCGAGTGTGTCAATCTGTTTGGCGCTGATCGGATCGGCGATGGGCAGGGTCCGATCGGTGGTCGGCACGTTGTGGTCCGGCACCGCCAGCGTGGCGGCAGGCCGCCGGGGTCGTCGGCCGGCCAGCTTTAATCCTTCGAAAGCCTGGGGAGACGTCACTTCATGGACGAGCTGCCGATCGATGTAGAGCAATGTGGTGCCATCGGGCTCGGCTCGGACCACATGGGCGTCCCAAATCTTGTCGAATAACGTCGCTCCGGCCATTCCTTCCTCCCACCTTCCAGTCGAAACGCGAACAGGAGGCGACATTATACAGAGAGGATGCACGGGGTGCCAGGGGAGGAAATATCCGGTGAAAATATCCATAAGATGCCGTGCGCGCTTGCATCGTTGGATCCTTCCGTGCTACCTGCGGGAGGTGAAGGAGCACCCCTGTTTTCCTCTTGCGGGAGATGGCCGACAAGGAGATGACTTCCATCTGGACCAGTCCGGCGGTGTTGGTGTGGTCACAATATCTGCTTGACAGTTTTCGGCGTTGGACGGGACGTGATCTGATTGCACGATTCGGGTCAAAGGAGGGCGATGCCGAGGCCTTGTTCGGCGCACTCTTCGTCGTGGTATCGC
>JAIWOH010000200.1 GCA_020216985.1 Nitrospira sp. | reverse complement strand
ATGGCACCGAGCCGGATCCTGTCCTGAATTATGGAAACCAAGTGGCATTACGACTCTGGGAAATGGATTGGGATCGGTTCATCCGCACTCCCTCGCGCATGACGGCGGAGCCCGTTCATCAGGAAGAACGGCGGAGGATATTGGCGGCGGCGCAGGAGCGGGGGTATGTGGAAGGCTATCGAGGAGTCCGCATATCCGCGACGGGCCGTCGGTTTCTCGTAACGGACGCGATCCTATGGAACGTGCTGGATGATCATGGCCGTCTCGTCGGACAAGCGGCAACGTTTGGAACTTGGCAAGACATACGCTGAAGCCGAGCGTCCACCTCAAAGAGGGAGATGCCCGTAATCCGTACTCGTCTCCGATGGCATGCTCTGGAATGAGGGGCGGGAATCCGGGACGTTGTCAAACACGCAAGCTGCAACAGTGGCACTCAAGTCCACAGTTCAAGGGGACCATGGTTGGCGACTCCTTGCAGGATGTCTCGTGATGAAACGATCCCTATCGGATGGCGGTTCCCATCGAGAATAGGCACGGCGTGGATTCGCTCGTCCAGCATGATGCGGGCGATCTCACGGATATCCGTTGTGACGGTTGCCGAGAAGACGCGCGTGATCATGATCTCGGCTAGTTTCAGACGTTCGCCCTGGGGTGACGGCAGTCCGGCAATCAGTTCGGGCGCGTGAATCAGCAGGTCACGCTCGGACACCATTCCGACGAGGGTCCCGTCCAGTGACGTGATGGGAATGTGCCGGAATCGTTTCCGTGTCATCACGGTCCAAGCGTCGTTCAGAGTGCTGTCGGAGGACAGAGTGATGACGGGCGACGTCATTAAATCTCGGGCGATGACCGCCGGTCTCGACTGTGATTCCTGATGGGTCTGTTGATGGTAGGCTCGTTGTGCGGCTGAGGCCGCTTGATCGTCGGGCGTAGACGGATGTCGGCCTGAATGGTCTCGTGTCTCGGCTAAGTGGCTCGGCGCATATCGCGGACCTACCGGTTTAGGGGGGTGGGGTTGCACGATGCCGTTGATGGCGACGAGAATCGGCATACTGAAAGTCCTCAGTGGCCGTATCGGAACATTTGTCCAATACTTAAGGCGAGACGGATCGGAATCCTCATTCCTCCGGTTGCATTGACCGAGAGGACCGGTGTAACGTAATTTTTTTATTATGAAGTTTTTCTCTTCTTCCCCTTCGTCCACGTATCGATCGATCCGGTTGCGAGCGCTGGGGCTGGTGGCCTTTGCCGGACTTCTTGCCGCATGCAGCGGGCCGGCGTGGGACGGCTATTTCAAACGAGGGGTCGGGCGATTGACCCAAGATGAGGTCCGAGACAGGCTGGGGCCGCCGCACACGGCGAAGAATCCGGCTCTGGGTGGCGATAGTCTCTGGACCTATCGAGTTGCTTTAAGCGATCAGGAATTAGCAACCTGGACTCCAACGTTCTTGGTGGAAGCCTCTCAATCGGTCGGGTCGCTCGTGGGTAGGCCGACCGAGCAGCCGAAACCGACGTTATACTGCTATCGCTATCTGTTGACCTTCACGGAAGATCGGGTATTGAAAAGCTGGAAACGCGAGGAATGCACGCCGGGAACACGGGAGACATTGAACGCCCGCTGAGCATTTGAGCGGAGCAAGATAATTTTGTCGGCGTTCAATTTGACTGAAGACGTGTTGCACGTATGCAGGAGTTCCCTTGTTGATCCGGATCTTTCCTCCTCGCAGAAACACGCACAGGATCCGCTGGCTCCGGCTCCCTCGTTTCCCCTGCCCGGTTGCTTCCCTTTTAACCACTGTGCTATACACTTCCCCCTGATTCGCATCCGCGTGCCTACAAGATGGGTTTCATAACCGGTCTCGATGATTTGGGGAATCCATCGGTCTTCCATAACATCTTATTGAGGCAGGCTTCACCGGCCTAATCACTTTATCTGCATTTCGCGAGGGAGGTACGGAATGGGTAAGATGACGAGTGTGCTCTTTGTGAGTTTAGGGATGATGGTGGCCGGAACGTCGGCCGCGTACGCGCTTCAAGCCGGCGGCGTTGAAGTCGGCAGCTTGGAAACGGGATCGGTCGTCGGGCAGCCTTTCAAAGAATTGACGGTCGATGCCGCGTTCTACTCCATTGAAATCGGAGAAATGAAAACATGGTATCCACCGATGACCGTCATCGACTTTAAGACCCGAGCGGGGTCGCCTGTGTTGTTAAAGGTCACCAATAAGGCTACGGCGGAGCACGGGTTTCATCTCACGGCCACGGCGACGGATCACACAACGCCGACGGTGTTGGATACAAAGTTGGTTTTGAAACCGGGGGAAACGCAATATATCGGCGTTCCGACCAGCGATCTGTTCTATGCGGCCGGGACAGTGTTGGAGTATCGCTGCCATTTACATCCCGCTCATGTCGGCGGCAAATTGCTCATGTTGAAATAACGTCTCAGGAGAGTTGCGAATCACGCTGATTGAATCAAAACATCAGGCTGGGGAAATGTGACGCACGGCCTCAAGGAAGCTTCCTTGAGGCCGTGTTTTTTAGGAGGAATCAACGGTCAAAACGTCATCAGCAAACCGAGGGCTTCCGCATGTTCTGACGATCGCCTGAGGAGGACAGCGATCAGTTCCTCACTCCGCTCCACACTTTTGCTGGATCGATCGCCTTATCCGGATTCAACTTCTTGGCTTTTTCGAGAAGAGCTTCGGTTGTTTCGGGATAGGCCGGGTCGGAGATGCAACAATTATCAACAGGACAGACGGCGGCGCATTGGGGCTCATCGAAATGGCCGACGCATTCGGTGCATCGCTCGTGAGTGATGACGTAAATATTGTCCCCGACCCCCTGCCCGTCACCGACGTGATAGCCTTTGCTTTCGGCGTCACTTCTTGTTTCAAAAATCGCTTCATTGGGGCACTCCGGCAAACACGCCCCGCAAGAAATGCATTCGTCCGTGATCAACAGTGCCATGATCCGTGCCTCCTTCTCGCTCAAAAAGCCAGCAAGACGATACCAACAACCACCATATTGACAAGATTGCGGCGCCCCCATCATAGTGCGTATAGCGTGCGGGGTCTCGCAAATAGAGGCGCATTCTATTCTGGGGCTCTTTCCCAAGTCAACAGAGTGAAAGGGGAGAAGAAGGCCTAGGTCGTTGAAGACCTTAGGCCATTGGGCCCAACGTATCAGCGAACAAAAGACGAACGCCGCTATGACGTCAGCGAAGGACACCTCACCGGGCAGCCGAGGACAGTCTAAAAACCGGATTGTCATGATGGTGTTGCTCGCCGTCCTCATGATGAGTCTTTCCGTGTTCATAGGGGAGAGAAAAGAATCAAGCGTGATCGTGGTCCGATTCCCCAGCGGAGTCGAGTTGGAGGCCGAAGTCGCGGATACACCGGAAAAGCTTCTGTTCGGGCTGGCGTTCCGAGACGAGTTGCCTCCGAATGGGGGGATGCTCTATATCTTTGAAGAAAACGGCCTTCATCGAGTGCGGACCAAAGAGTATCGTTTCCCCGTGGACATTCTATGGGTCGATGAAAGCCGTCACGTTGTGCACATGCTGGAACATGCCGAACCTTGCTCGCAGGACCCTTGTCCTCTCTATGGCCCCCCTCCGGCCGCGGCCCGTTACGTTATTCAGGCTGAGTCCGGGTTTCTCAAAAGAGCAGGGGTGGCGCAGAACGACGAGCTTAAATACTCACTTCGTATGTGATAATGCGGCCTATGGGACGCGCGACCGATCGAGTCGGATTCTGACAGTTATTGATTCTCATGAAGCAAGGCGGAGAGGTCGGTATGGAGGGATTTCAGAAAGTTGCACGCGTCGACGAGCTACCCCCCGGGCGATCGAAGGTGGTCATGGTCAACGCACGACCCATCGCGCTGTTTAACATTGACGGCAAGTATTATGCGATTCACAACAGTTGTCCCCATGAAGGCGGACCGTTAGTGGAGGGCAGACTGAAAGGGTTTGTGGTCTCCTGCCCGTGGCATGACCTGGCGTTTGATGTCAGAAACGGGCAAGGGACGGACGGCGGAGGCTACTGTGTCGGCAGTTATGAAACCCGCGTGGATGGAACGGATATTTTTGTAGGGCCTCGGCGCAAGGTCTGAAACGAAGCGGTGACGGTCCATCCCTTCTCTTGGCAACAGTTATCAAGAACCGAAACGCAGAGCACGTGACTTCGTCAAAGCCGGACTTCATTCCTTCATCGGCGGATACCCATGACATCCGTTCCCTAGTGACGACGGTCGGCCATCCGTTTGTCGTTCGCTTGTGGGAAGATCGAACCAGAGGAGAGCTCTGGGTCCCGTCTTACGATTCGAAACATTTGATCTTGCTGGGCGACGAGTTTCTTCGTATCGCCAGCAACAACGCGGTGGAGAACGGTCAGCGCATCTTTGAATTCAAGGCGGTGACGCCCGGGACGCACCGCCTTGTGTTCGAGAAACGCATGGGGTGGAAGTTCACCGCGGAGGATCGTCGGGTGTTTCAGATCGAAGCGACGAGTCCATCAGGCCGCTGATCCGTATGCCGGATATTGCGTTCATCAACGGGCGATTCGTTCCATGGACTGAAGCCACCGTCTCTATCGACGACAGGGGGTTTCAGTTCGGTGACGGTGTCTACGAAGTCATTAGAACCTATCGTGGCGAACCCTTCGAGCTTGACGCGCATCTCGATCGGCTCGATCGAAGCACCCGCGCGCTCTCTCTTCCGCAGCCCTACTCACGGGGGCGATGGGTGGAATGGATAAGGGAGGGGATCAAGCTGGCGGGGTATCGGGATGCCAAAGTGTACATTCAGATCACGAGAGGAGTAGCTCCCCGCGACCACGCATTTCCGCCCGATCTTTCCCCCACCGTCGTGATGACGGTTCGAGAGCTGCATCCATTGAACCCGGCGGTACGACAGACCGGCGTCACCGCCCGTACGGTCGAAGATCTTCGCTGGGGACGGTGCGACATCAAAAGCGTCAATTTGCTCGGCAACGTGCTGGCTCGCGAAGAGGCCAAAAGAGTCGGTGTGTTCGAGGCGATTCTGGTCAAAGACGGACTGGTGACGGAAGGTTCGGTCAGCAATGTCATGGCGGTTCGAGCTGGCAGCATCGTGACGGCTCCCGAAGGACCTCGAATCTTGTCCGGTGTGACCAGAACGGTGGTGCTGACGATGGCCGCGAAGGAGGGGATCTCGATCGAAGAACGGTTCTTTTCGGTTGATTTCTTGTATACCGCGGACGAGGTGTTCTTGACCGGTACAACGATCGAGGTTTTAGGAGTCGTAGAAATCGACGGGAACATCATCGGAACCGGTCAGCCGGGACCGATCACACGGGTGCTTGCGGCTCAGTGGGCGCGGCTGACGGAATAACGCCCCTTGCTTTGGCGATCAGCGCATGGTATGGTGCACACGGTTGGAAAAAGTGGGCTCAGGCCCACTTTTTTGTTTGGGCTCCTACAGTCCATATAACTTAAATAGAGGAAGTTGGTTGAGCACCAAGAGCCGCGTTGCGCATTCGGTCGCCGACCGTGTGCAAGACGCCGTTTCGCCGATTCTCTGGGCGTTGGGGTTGGAGTTGGTCGAAGTTGTGTGGGCGGGACAGGGGGCTCGCTCCGTTCTCCGTATCGTGATCGATAAGCCGGGCGGTGTCACCGTCACCGACTGTGAACGAGCGCATAAGGCGTTAGGGCCGGCCCTGGACGTCGCCGATCTCATCCCCCACGCCTATACGTTGGAAGTCTCTTCACCGGGGCTGGATCGGCCCTTTAAGCGCCTTCAGGACTATCAGAGAGCCATCGGCAAAGATGTCAGCCTGAAGCTGCGACAACCGTTGAACGGTCAGTGGCGCCTGATGGGGAGGCTTGAAGAGGTCAATGAGCAAGGGGTTTGCTTGTCCGTTGCAGGGAAGGCAAACGAGCCAGAGAGAGTGACGCTAGATCGCGAATCCATTGTCGAGGCAAGGCTGGTGGTCAAAATTTAACCGATGGCAAGCAAGCCCGGCGGATGTCTCCGACAAACAGCAGGAGCGTGACGCATGAACCGAGAACTGATCTCCGTGATCGACGAGATCGGACGTCAAAAAGGGATCGATAAGGCGCGGGTAATCGGGGCCATCGAGTCCGCCTTACAGACAGCCGCCAAAAAACGGTTCGGCCAAGCGGAGAACATTCAGGTCGAAATCGACCCCAAAACCGGAGAAATCTCCGTCGTTTCCAAGAAAGTCATTGTCGATCAGGTCACCAACCCGAAAGCGGAAATTTCGTTGGCGGAAGCCCGCCAGTATGACGCGGATGCCGAGATCGGTGATGAAATCGGATCGTTGATTGAAATGAACGAACTGGGGCGGATTGCGGCGCAAACCGCCAAACAGGTCATCTTCCAAAAGGTCCGCGAGGCGGAGTGGGAGGCCGTTCAAAAGGAATACTCGACGCGCCAAGGCGATTTGGTGAACGGCGTCGTTTTAGGCATGGAACGACGGAATTACATCGTCGATATCGGGAAAACGGAGGCGATCCTGCCCATACAAGAGCAGATTCCACGGGAAACGTATCGCCGAGGCGATCGAATCAAGGCCTTGTTGCTCGAAGTGCGTCGCACGCCGAAGGATGTTCAGGTCATTCTCTCCCGCAGTCATCCCCAATTTGTCGCAAAATTGTTCGAGCTCGAGGTGCCAGAGATCATGGAGAAGATCATCGAGATCAAGTCGGTTGTTCGAGAACCGGGTGATCGCACCAAGATTGCCGTCGTGTCGCGGGAAAAGGGGGTTGATCCGGTGGGGGCTTGCGTGGGCGTCAAGGGGTCACGGGTGCAGGCTGTGGTTCGTGAGTTGCGCGGCGAAAAAATCGACATTATCACGTGGACGCAGGATCCGCGCGTGTTTATCGCGGAAGCGTTGAACCCGGCGACAATTGAAAAGGTCGGGATCGACGAGGAAAAGAAATCGGCGCTGGTCGTTGCGGCCGATTCGCAGCTTTCTTTGGCTATCGGGAAAAACGGGCAGAACGTCCGGCTGGCGGCACGGTTGACCGGATGGAAGATCGACATCATCAGCGCCACCGAATACGAAAAGGAAAAGGTTGAACGGGATAAAGAGATCAAGGCAGCACTGGCAGAAGAGGCTGAAGCACAACGGCTGCAGGAAGAAGCGCGACGAGCGGCCAGGGCTGAAGCCGACGAGGCCTCAAGTATTTAAGAAGACGGGATTCTCCGATGGGCATGCGCGTATATGAACTGGCCAAGAAACTCGGGATGGAGAACAAGACGCTCCTGCCCGAACTCAAGAAGTTGGGGATTACCGTTGCCTCCCATAGCAGCACGCTTGATGACAGTGATGTGCAGAAGGTGTTGGACAAATTTCTTCCGACGTCCAAAGGAGAGGGGCAGCCTGGTTTCGGACAGGGGGGAAGACCGGCTCATGACCACGGCTCTACCAGAGCGGAGGCTGTGAAAAGCTCGACTGCCGAACAGTCGGCCAAACCGGAAAAACGGCGCATTCTGATCAAGCGTAAGAAAGAGGAAGAGCCGACAGAGCCTGTCGTGCCGGTATCCCCTTCTGCTCCCGATCTGGAATTGGCGGCCGTCCCTCCCGTCGCGGGTTCCCCCGCTCCCCCCAACACCGTTTCCTCTCCTCCAGTCGCGCCGATTCCATTGGACGTTGAAAGGAGCGCTCCCGTTGTTGCCATGGAAACTCAAACGTCGGCGCCCACGCCGGGAGCAACGCCTCCGCCTCAACCAGTTGCGCCGCCCGTGGAGTCCGTTGCCGCCAAGCCGGCGGGCATCGCGCCTTTGAGCGCGGCGGTCACTCTTGAGTCGGTGACGGGCAAAAAAAAGAGCATGGCGTTCGAAGCCATCGAAGCCGAGGGGCAGCGGGATAAACTGAAAAAGGGGCGCAAGCCCGTACGATCCAAAGACGATGAGCAAGATCTTCGATTTCGCGAAGACGCCGCCCGCTGGCAAGACCTCCGGGCGATTCCCGTCCAGCGCCGAGACGATCGTTCCAAGCAATTCCATCACAGCGCTCCAAGCGAAATCACCAAGCCGCGTAAGAAAAGCGTCAAGGTGGTCCCCGGAATAACGGTCAAAGAATTCGCCGAATTGATCGGGCAGAGACCGGCCGACATTGTTCGAAAACTGATGGAAATGGGACAAATGCTTACTGTCAATCAGCCGATGAATCTGGATGCGGCATCGATCTTTGCCGAGCAGAGCGGCGTAAAAATCGAAGTGGCCGCTGAAAAGGGCGGCGAGGAATTGCTCAAGGAAGCGGTCGAAACCGAGGGAGCCGAACGGCTTGAGCCGCGGCCTCCCGTCGTGACCATCATGGGTCATGTCGATCACGGTAAGACGTCGCTGCTGGACGCGATCAGACGGACGAAAGTAGCGGAAGGCGAGGCCGGCGGGATCACACAGCATATCGGCGCCTATACTGTACCGGTGCACGATAAACTGGTCACGTTTCTTGACACACCGGGTCACGAGGCCTTTACGGCGATGCGCGCGCGCGGCGCCAGAGTGACCGACATCGTGGTGCTGGTCGTGGCCGCAGACGATGGGGTGATGCCGCAAACGATCGAGGCGATTCATCATGCGAAGGCCGCGGGGGTCTCGCTGATGGTCGCCATCAACAAAATCGATAAGCCGGAAGCGAACCCCGAACGTGTCAAGAACGCCCTCGCGGAACATGGGCTGATCCCAGAGGCTTGGGGCGGCGATACCATCATGGTCGAGGTATCGGCCAGACAGAAAACCGGTTTGGATACGTTGTTGGAAATGATTCTGTTGCAGGCGGAAGTGCTTGAACTCAAGGCCGATCCTCATCGTCAGGCCAAAGGAACCGTCATTGAAGCGAAGATGGAGCGAGGGAGAGGGCCCGTTGCGACCGTCCTGGTCCAGAGCGGAACGCTCAAGGTTGGGGACGCTTTTGTCGTGGGGACATTCAGCGGGCGAGTTCGGGCGCTGATCAATGACCAGGGAGTCAAGATTCAACAAGCTGGCCCGTCCATTCCGATCGAAGTGATAGGATTGCCCGGGGTTCCTTCGGCGGGGGACGTCTTTCAGGTGGTCTCGGATGAACGGATGGCGAGGCAGATTGCCGAGGAGAGGGCGCAAAAACGGAAAGCCTCCGAGTTGGCCGGCCCGGCCAAAGTGTCGCTCGACGATCTTTTCGCAAAAATTCAGGAGGGGGCGGTCAAGGAGCTGGCCATCGTCATCAAGGCCGACGTGCAGGGATCCTCGGAAGCGTTGGCCGGGGCGGTGGAAAAGCTTTCGACGGACGCCGTCAAGCTGCGCGTCATTCACAGCGGGGTGGGAGGGATCATGGAGTCTGACGTGCTGTTGGCCGCCGCTTCCCGCGCCGTGATCATCGGCTTCAACGTCAGGCCGGATCCGAAGGCCGCTTCACTGGCGGAACAGCAGGGGGTCGACATCAGACTCTATACGGTCATCTATGACGCCATCGCCGACGTGAAGGCGGCGATGGAAGGGCTGCTTGAGCCGACGCTGAAAGAGCGAACCCTGGGGCGGGCCGAAGTCCGGCAAGTGTTCACGATTCAGAAGGTCGGGACAGTGGCCGGTTGCTACGTGCTCGACGGGACGATCTCGCGAGCCAGCGCCGGCGTGCGCGTCATCAGGGACAATGTCGTCGTGTATCAAGGCAAGTTGGCGTCGTTGCGGAGGTTCAAGGACGACGTGCGCGAGGTCCAGCAGGGGTACGAATGCGGTATCAGCGTTGAAAACTTCAACGACGTCAAGGTCGGCGACATCATCGAAGCCTTTGCCATCGACAAAATAGCCGCCAAACTCTGAGTCGATACGGAATGCACATGGTGGTGGGGCTTTGTACCGTTGAACTTTTTCTGGCCGAAAGCCAGTCGCTCAAGGATAAGCGGCAGGTGTTGCATAGTCTCAAGGATCGGTTGCGCGGAACGTTCAATGTCTCCGTCGCCGAGGTGGACGGTCAGGATCTCTGGCAAAAGGCGGTTGTGGCCGTGGCCTGTGTGT
>JAIWOH010000199.1 GCA_020216985.1 Nitrospira sp. | reverse complement strand
CGAATGAAAGCCGTCACGCGAACAGCGTGCTGGAGCAGGTGGTAAACGTCATTAAGAGCATGCCTGTTGTTGAGGTTGTTCGCACGCAGTTCGAAGTCCTCTAAGCAATCGTACGATGATCGGGTCGGAACGGTCAACTGGGAGATCCCCGCACGATGTCCAAAACGGCCTACAAGCGGGCGGAGCGGGTGGCGGATCAAATTCGAATCGAAGTGGCCGATATTCTGATGCGAAAAATCAAGGACCCGCGAATCCGGTTTGTGACGGTGACCGGGGTCGAAATGACCGCGGACCTGCGCATCGCCTACGTCTTCGTGACGACGATGGAAACGGGAGAAGCCGAAGAAGCAATCTTCGCCGGATTGTCGAACGCGAGCGGGTTCGTCAGATCCGAATTGGGCAGGCGTCTGACGTTGCGGTATCTTCCCGAGGTGATTTTCAGGAAAGACATCAGCGGGAAACGAGGCGATCGCATCTTGCAACTGCTGGATGCCTTGCAAGAAGGTCAAGCAAGAAACACCGAGTCGACTTCCTCCCCGGTTCCTAATGTTCCGACGTCGGAATCCTAGTCCATGGTTGTCTCGACACATAGAGGTCGGCAAATCGCCTCTCTGGACGGGATCCTCATTGCGCACAAAGAGGCGGGATGGACGTCTCATGACGTCGTCGCCAAAGTGCGAGGGCTGTTGGGGGGCGTCAAGGTCGGTCATGCGGGAACGCTGGATCCGGCTGCCACGGGCGTTCTGCCGGTGCTGATAGGGCGTGCCACTAGAATTGCCGAATATGTCGTCGATTGGGACAAGGAATATCGGGCGGTTCTTCGGCTGGGGGAATCCACCGATACCGAGGACGCAACCGGTCGGATCATCGCCCGAAGCGACGTTGTCGCGGTGAGCGAAACGACCGTTCGCGAGGTGATCGCGAGTTTTCGCGGCCCGCAGCGTCAGGTGCCGCCGATGTATTCGGCGGTCAAAGTCGGAGGGCGACCGCTCTACAAAACCGCACGGGCTGGCAAGACGATAGAACGGCCTGAGCGGGGGATCGTCGTTCATGCGCTGGACATTCTCGCCGTCGAGGGGCGGGATGTCACGATGCGTGTCGTCTGTTCGAAGGGGACCTATGTCCGCACGCTTTGCGCTGACATCGGCCGTGCGTTGGGCGTCGGCGGGCACCTCCTCGCGCTGGAGCGGCTTCGCGTCGGTCCGTGGTCCATTGCGCAAGCGGCGACGATGCGGCAGATCCTTGCCGAGGTGGAGAGTGGAACGATCAGTGAGCGGCTATTGACGATCGGCCAGGCGTTGGCGCGCCTGCCCTCGATTGTCGTGACCGATGAGCAGGTTCGGATCGTGTTGCACGGTGGCGCCATTGCTCAGACGGGACCGTGGCCGTCTTCCATCAGTCATCCGATTGCAATCAGATTGGAGGATAAGGACGGGCGGTTGTTAGGGATCGGTGTTCCTGACGCGCGCGCGCCCGGGCTGATCAAGGCTCGCAAAGTGTTGGCGGAAATCGAAGCGGTGAATTGACGGGATGAAGGGAACATAAGAAAGGAGCAAAAGACATGGCTCTACAGAAAGAAGCGAAAGCAGCGTTGATTGCACAGCATCGGAGGCATGAAAAAGATTCCGGATCGCCGGAGGTTCAAATTGCGGTATTGACCAACCGCATCACCTACCTGACCGAACATTTCAAGACTCACAAGAAGGATCATCATTCCCGCCGAGGATTATTGCAATTGGTCGGGCGTCGGCGTCGGCTGTTGGATTATCTCCGCGGCATTGATCAAGCCGGATATCGGGCGCTCATTGATCGACTGGGTATTCGAAAGTAAAAGATGCGTGGCGCGGTGAGGCCGGGGCCACACCGCGGAATCATAAGCACGTCGCACAGGTGAACACGGACATAGGCTCTCCTCGGCAGCGTTTGGGTGCGAGGATGCGACGGAAGCGGCGTCCCGTTTCCGCCGTCGTTCAAAGCCGAATTCCTCAACGGCTACGAGCAGAGCTTATCTCTGTGGGCATCTGTGGGACCATAAGGAAGGAGACCATAGATGGTGCACTCGGTTGAAATGGAAATCGCAGGCCGCACCCTCCGGCTGGAAACGGGGAGGGTCGCCAAGCAAGCGGATGGATCGATATGGGCGTCGTACGGAGATACGGTGGTTTTGGCCACGGCCGTGGCAGCGCAAACGGCCAAGCCGGGCACGGATTTTCTCCCGCTGACCGTCGATTACCAGGAAAAAACCTACGCGGCCGGGAAAATTCCTGGAGGGTATTTTAAACGCGAAGGGCGGCCGTCCGAGAAAGAAATACTCACAAGCCGCCTCATCGATCGCCCTTTAAGACCTCTGTTCCCGGAAGGATATTACTTTGAAACGCAAGTGATCGCGTCCGTACTTTCAGCGGACAAGACCGGCTCATCGGATGTGATCGGGATTACGGCCGCGGCCGCAGCCCTGGCTGTATCGCCCATTCCGTTTCTGGGGCCGGTTGCCGGTGTGAAGATCGGGCGTGTCAACGGCCGATTCATCGTGAATCCCGACCTTGACACCATGGAAAAGAGCGAACTGCATTTGGTGGTGGCCGGGACCGCCGACGCCGTGATGATGGTGGAAGGCGGGGCCAATGAATTGCCGGAAGCCGTCATGCTCGAAGCGCTCGAGCTGGCTCACGCCGAAATTAAAAAGATCGTCGCGAAGATCTCGGAGTTGGCCGAAAAAGTCGGCAATAAAAAACGAGCGGTCCAAGCGGAAGCGATCGATCCGGCATTGGCGGAGAAAGTGAAAGAGACGGTGGCGCAGTCCATTCGCGATGCCATCATGATTCCCAACAAGACGGCTCGCCAGGAGCGCTTGGATCAGGTGTTGGCACAGGCGATCGAACAACTCAAGGATCCGGACAATCCGGACAGCGAGCGGCATATCAGAATCGTGTTCCATGGGTTGGAGTACTCGGAAGTTCGGAATATGATCCTTGAAAAGGGAACGCGCGCAGACGGTCGAGGTCCCGCGGATATCAGGCCGATCACATGCGAAGTGGGAGTGCTCCCCCGCACGCACGGGTCCGCCCTGTTCACGCGCGGTGAAACGCAGAGTCTAGCGGTGGTCACGCTTGGCACGACGGACGACGAGCAGCGGATCGACGCGCTGGAGGGTGAATACACGCGAGCCTTTATGCTCCATTACAACTTTCCGCCGTTCAGTGTCGGTGAGGCGCGTCCTCTTCGATCACCGGGCCGGCGTGAGGTTGGCCATGGAGCCTTGGCCGAGCGAGCATTGAGACCGGTGATTCCCGGTAAAGAAGGTTTTCCGTACACGCTCCGGATCGTCTCGGAGATCCTGGAATCCAACGGATCTTCTTCTATGGCGACCGTGTGCGGTGGGACCCTTGCGATGATGGATGCGGGGGTGCCGATCAAGGAACCGGTCGCTGGAATCGCGATGGGGCTTATCAAGGAAGGGGACCGCGTGATGATCCTGTCCGATATTCTCGGGCTCGAGGACCATCTCGGCGATATGGACTTCAAGGTGTGCGGGACGAAAAACGGCGTGACGGCCTTGCAGATGGACATCAAGATTGGTGGCATCACAACGGAGCTGATGCTTCGGGCACTGGAGCAAGCTCGTGTCGGACGGCTTCACATCCTGGAGCACATGAGCAAAGCGCTTCCCGGTGCTCGCCCCAACTTGTCGCCGTTCGCGCCGCGCATCTTTACGATGAAGGTCAAGCAAGACAAAATTCGGGAAATCATCGGTCAGGGTGGGAAAACGATTCGGAGCATCCAAGCCGATTGCGGCGTCAAGGTGAATATCGAAGACAGCGGCATGGTCACGATTGCGTCTTCGGACGAAGCGTCGCTGCAAAAGGCCCGAGACATCATCGCCCGACTCACCGAAGAAGTGGAAGTCGGTAAGATCTACTTGGGCACGGTGAAAAAGATCATGGATTTCGGAGCGTTCGTTGAGGTGCTGCCCGGCGTTGACGGATTGGTCCACATTTCGCAGTTGGCGCATCATCGGGTGAAAGCCGTGTCCGACGAGGTGGCCGAGGGCGATCAAGTGCTGGTGAAGGTGCTGGAAATCGACAAGCAAGGCAAGATTCGACTCAGTCGAAAGGACGCCATGCCGGTTCCCGGTGAGGGTGAAGGCGGTGCAAAAGGATAAGCCGCAAAGCGGTTCGTCATATCGAAAACGCGTGCTCGATAACGGAATTCGGCTGGTCACCGAACGGATTCCCACGCTCAAGTCCGTGACGGTCGGCATGTGGGTCAATGCCGGCTCTCGCGATGAAACTCCTTCAGAGGCCGGGTATTCCCATTTCCTGGAGCACATGTTGTTCAAGGGAACGGAGACTCGCTCGGCGACCGATATTTCCCAAGAGATCGATGCGCTCGGAGGCGAAATGAACGCCTTCACCACCCGTGAGACGACGACGTTTTATGTCAAAGTGCTTGATCAGCATCTCCCTCAAGCCCTCGAACTTCTCGCGGATCTTTTATACCGATCCCGCCTCAGTCCCAAGGAAATTGAAAAGGAAAAGCAGGTCGTCCTCGAAGAAATTCGCATGGTGCAAGACGATCCGGAGGACTTGGTTCAGGAACTGCATACCGGGCTTGTGATGGGGCGTCATCCTCTCAGTCGCCCGGTTCTTGGCCTGGAATCCACGATCGCCGGACTGCGACGGGACGATTTGCGCCGCTATCTTGCAATGCACTACCGGCCGAAAGACATGGTGCTCGCCGTCGCAGGGAATTTTGACCAAAACCGCCTGGACAGAGCGATTGATCGTTTCTTCGGAAACCATTGCTCTCCTGTCTCTTCCAATGGCGCCAACGGACGAAAACGCTGGCCGCCTGAGATTTGCGGCGGCGTGATGCTCAAGCGGAAACCGCTGGAACAGGTGCATCTCTGTGTCGGGCTCAAAGGGGTTGCCGCTGGCCATGAGGACCGCTACGCAGTGTATGCCTTGAATACCGTGCTCGGTGGGAGCGTAAGCTCTCGTCTCTTTCAAGAAGTTCGCGAGAAACGAGGACTTGCCTACTCCATTTATTCGTTTTTATCCGGATACTCCGATGGGGGGACCATTACGATTTATGCCGGAACCAGAGCTCGGGAAGTGGAACGTGTGCTTGACGTGATCAGGCGGGAAATTAGGAAGATTGCGGCTCATGGCATTGAAAGAGAAGAGCTGAGGCGAGCGAAGGAGCAGATGAAGGGCAGCTTAATGCTCAGCCTGGAAAGTTCACACAGCCGGATGAACAAGCTCGCCAAAGACGAGCTGATCACAGGCCAACACACAAGTCTCGAACAAATGCTGATGGATATTGACGAACTCTCTCAGCCGCGCGTGGCTCGTGTCGCCCAAAGCCTCTTTGCTCAGAAGACCCTAGCCATCACGTGTTTGGGGCCTCTCTCATCGCGCCAGGCGGCCGTACTGAGGCAGTGAAAGTGGTCGGAAAAGATTCCAGAACGGATGGATCGAGAAAGTCATTGTAACCGATTGATTTTCAAGACTTCACGGTGCTATAGTCGCGCGAAGCGCGGATGGGAAACATTTCCTTGACATAAAGGCAAGGTTTCAGTACCGTTCCACCGCAGTCTGTTTTGCTTTACAACGTGATCGTGAAAAGGCACCGACAACTATGGGAGAGATGACTCGCTGGCTGAGTGAAGAAGAATTTGGCAGTAGATGTCTGGCCTCAATGTAAATTTGTAGACGGCCTGACCTAAAAAGAGGAAATTGTCATACCGACACTTGTTGTAAGGAGGGACGAAAATGAAACGGGCACTCATTTTAGCTGCCATGGGGACGTTCCTAGCAACAGCTCTCTTAACAGCCCAATCCGTGTTCGCTGACGGAAGTGTGGAGCGCATCGGAATTGCCGATGCGGTCGTGGGCGGCAAACCTCTCAAAGCCGAATCCACGCTCAAAACACTTCAAGGGCGGGTCTGGTCACAGTGGGCCGATAATCCTGATGGTGAGCTTCTCTTCGGCATTCAATATTGGAATTCCGGGGAGCCTGCGTCTGGAACTCCGTCGGGTCGGTCTTCAACCATGTTGGACGTCAAACCTCCAGATCCGTTGTTCACGTGCTGTGCATGGGGATTTGTCGGAGGCGTTGATAAGAACAATCCATACTCCGGCTGGTACCACGCCGCCACTACGGTTCGTCTGGCGGTCAAAGATAAGGCGTTGATGGACAAGATCATCAAGGCTTCCCAAGAGCTTGTAGCCATGGAAGTAACCTTGGATGGTCGGACGATTACCGGCTTCAAAGTGCTGAAAGACTAAAAAGCGCTTGTTCGCAGGCGCGACCTTTTAAAGGAGGAAAAGGTGAGGATAATAAGACTCAAGAAACAAGGCGGAATGCTCCTGGCCGCAGCTCTGTTGCTGGCCGGAATGACTTCGACGACGACATGGGCCATTGAGTCGTTTCAAGAAAGGTTTGAGTGGGGGGATATGAGCAAACCTACCACTCTTCAAGGTCGTGTCATCGTGCTTGATCCCTATGATGAAGCTGTGTGGATCAATATCGCCGTGTATGGCGGAAATGCCGAGAGCGGACTCTGGTGGCAGAAAGTGCATCCAGGGAAAACCCTTAAATTCTATGCGGAAAAGGGAGTCTGGGATGAATTGAAAAAAATGGGCCGTGTTCATGCGGGCCCTGCCGCGGCCAAAGAGGTGCCTCCGGGCAGCACGACGGATCTCATTGAGTTCGTGGCCGTTGAAAAGGAACAGAATCATCGAGTGATCTTGTCGGTCAAGAAACTTCCGGAAGTGACCGGCGCTCCAGGGAAGCCCCTCAGCATCTCGGCGCTTCAGTTCAAAGAATGCCAGGGGAAGCACGAGTTAGAACCGGCTTGTGCCAAGGCAAAGACAGGGCTAAATACCTTCAGTGTTGAGCCGGTTATGCAATATGACGTGATGCTTCCGGGGGGAAGACCAGTCGGTGGGTTGATCCCTTGGACGGCACAGTACAACATGCCACACTGAAAGAAACCAGAAGTTTCCACTGAAATGGCGGGCTCCCTAAAGGAAGGCCGCCATTTTTTTATTCTGCAAACTTGCGCATGACAGTTGCTGTTCCCCTCCCCCGCATAGCAAAGAGAGAAAAAACATTACGAAGCAAACAGGTCCATCTGTTTTTCTTTCTCGGTCAAAAAATGGGGTTGCGGAGAGGGGTGGAGCGGGCAGTTTGAGGGGGCACCATCTCGTCGAGTAAGGCCGGTTTCCGGTTCCTCCAACTGAGATAAGATGGCGGTCGCCCGCTCGATCACCCAATCCGGCAATCCCGCGAGTTTGGCGACATGGATGCCATAACTTCGGTCAGCCCCTCCTTCAATGATTTTGTGGAGGAAGATCACACGCCCGTCCCGCTCTTGTACCGCCACGCGATAGTTTTTGATTCCCTCCTGCTGAAGCGCAAGTTGAGCCAATTCGTGATAGTGGGTTGCGAAGAGCGTGCGGGCCCCCAACTTTCCTCGGTCGTGGATGTACTCGGCCACGGCCCACGCGATGCTCAGACCATCGTAGGTGCTTGTCCCGCGACCGATCTCATCGAGGAGGATCAGGCTTCGGGGGGTTGCATTGTTGAGGATATGTGCGGTTTCGACCATTTCAACCATGAAGGTGCTGAGGCCGCCGGACAAATTATCCGAGGCGCCGACGCGGGTGAAAATGCGATCCACTACGCCGATGTGCGCGGATGCCGCCGGTACGAAACTCCCCAGTTGCGCCATTAGGACGATCAAGGCCACCTGCCGAAGATAAGTACTTTTCCCCGCCATGTTCGGGCCGGTCAGAATAAGCAATCGATTGCTTTCGAGATCAAGCACTGTGTCATTCGGCACGAAGGAACGGTCATCTCGAAGCTGCTCGACGATCGGATGGCGACCTTCTCGTATGGCAATGCGCCCGCTGTTATCGACGAGCGGCTTCGTGTAGCGAAGCAAAGCGGCGGTCTCTGCAAGTCCGGCGATCACATCGATTAACGCAAGTTGCGCCGCAATTTTTTCCAGCCGATGGGCCTCCGCTGATAATCGGCTCAACACGATCCCGAAGACCTCTTGTTCCAATGCCGCCAGTTTGACGTCGGCGGTCGTGATCCGCTCCTCCAAGGCGCGTAATTCCGGAGTCATGAATCGTTCGGCGCCGACCAGGGTCTGTTTCCGAATATAATCGGGCGGCACGCGATGAAGATTGGATTTTGTTACCTCGATGTAATAGCCGTGTACTTGATTGTAGCGAACTTTTAACGAATCGATTCCGGTCCTGTTACGCTCTTTGCCTTCAAGGTTGGCGATCCATTGCTTCCCCTCCATACTTGCTTTGCGCAACTCGTCGATTCCTGGGTGGTAACCGTCCTTGATGATGTTGGAATCACGAGTCGAGAGCGGAGCATCGGGATGGATGGCCTGTTCAATGATATCGTGAAGGTCCTTCCCATCGTCTGAAGACTTTCGGATCTCCGCCAGCAACGAGCTTTGTAAAGAATTGAGAAGGGCAAACAACGTCGGTAACACGCTCAGCGATTTTTTCAGCGCCAACAACTCACGGGGGGTGCTGTAGCCAAGCACGATACGGCTCCCGAGGCGTGCCATGTCTTGCACATCCTTCAGGCAGGCGCGGATGGCCGTTCGGTCTTCCCATCGATCGTTGAGTTCGCCCACAGCCTCGTGCCTTGCCCGGATTTGGTCGCAGTCCACCAACGGCCTGACAATCCACTCGCGCAGCAGACGGGCGCCCATGGCAGTCGACGTGCGGTCGAGTGTGGAGATCAAATCGGCCTTCACAGAGCGGGATCCGTCTTGAACGGGAGACATCGGCCTGAGAAGTTCCAGATTGCGGATCGTCGAACCATCGAGATGCATGAACTCCTTGCTCCGCCGGACGGCAATGCGGCGAATATGTGTGGAAGAGGCGCCGGGTTGATTTTCTCGAACATACTGAATCACGGCCCCGGCTGCCTCTATGCCGGCGGTGAGGTCTTGACAGCCGAATACGTCAAGCGACGGAACGCCAAATTGGTCAAGCAACAAACGGATGCTCGCTTGTCGCTCAAAGGAAGACGGGTGTCGCTCGCACAAGCGGGCCCCTTTTACCCTGTCGACCCACATCCCCGTTTCCTCGGCAAAACCGCTTGGAAGCAAGACCTCGCGAGGTTCAAGCCTCGACAACTCATCCAATGCCAATGAAATTGCATGGGAGCCGTGGAATTCCGTGACCCAAAATTCTCCGGTTGAAACATCAAGCGCCGCCAATCCGATTAGCGTCGGTCGGTCGGTAGTCGGTCGGAACGACAAAGCGGACAGATAATTTGATTCGTTGGGGGCAAGCAAGTCTGTATCAACCAAGGTCCCCGGCGTATACAGACGGACGACCTCACGACGGACAAGGCCCTTTGCCATTTTGGGGTCTTCGACTTGTTCGCAAAGCGCAACAGTTTTCCCTGCCTTCAGCAGCTTGGCAATGTAGCCGGTCGCGGCATGGTGAGGGACCCCACAAAGTGGAACCGGTTGAGGACTCTGTTTGTCGCGGGATGTCAAGGCGATGGAAAGGAGCCGCGAGGCCATTTCCGCGTCCTCGAAAAACATCTCATAGAAATCACCGACGCGAAAAAACAGAATCGCGAGGGGATAGCGGCGCTTGATTTCCCTGTACTGACGCATGAGGGGCGTCAAGTCCTCATCGCTCATCGGTGCGATCCTGAAGATGTTCAAGGGAAGAAGGACTTGCCGGCCGAACGGACAATTTTTCGAACGACTGTCGGAGACGTTCCAGATCGACCTCCGCTTCTTGAAGCGCGCGTGTCTTCCGGCGAAGCTCGATCCGCCCTCTGATCCACGGTGGAAACAACAAGATGCCGGCGACCAGCAGGCCGACGACAAAACCCGCCAAAATCGGCTTGTACACCGGCGTCGATTCCTCCAACAGCCCGAAGAAATACCGGAGCGTCACCTCCTGTTCCTGATTCTGGAGAAAGAACGCCAGCGAGAGGAGCA
>JAIWOH010000198.1 GCA_020216985.1 Nitrospira sp. | reverse complement strand
ACAAAATTCCCACAAGAATGAGGCGAATCATCGATCGGACGCCTTTCCTCGATCCGCAGCACGGGCTTTGAAGGACTTCGACCGCCGTCTGCTCGATGTCCATGATCGTCTGATACGGAGGAGAAGATCGGCCGACCGCGGGCCGGTGGCTTTCAATACGGCCCGTCGTCGCGTCAGGCTCCAGTGCCGTAGGCAAATGTCGAGATGGTCTTGGGGAAGAAGAAAAGGGAAACGGTCGGCCCATTCCACGGCTGTCACACTGAATTCGGTAAAATAGTTGGATAACCCGATGGTCTCGGCTTCGGTCGGTTCCTTCAGCCGGTACAGATCAAGATGAAAAAGGGGAAGTCGGCCCTGATATTCGTGAACAAGAACGAAGGTTGGACTACTGACGGTCGTCGATGCGACGCCAAGACCGGTCGCGATCCCACGTACTAACGCGGTTTTGCCCGAGCCAAGCTCACCCGTCAACGCCAACACGTTCCCTTCACGCAAAGCCCGCCCGATGGTTCGTCCCAAGATATCGGTCTGGGCCGGCGAAAGGAGAAGAAGTTCCCACACGTCGAGGCCCTTGGCTCTTGGCGTACGTTTCACCGAAAGAGTAACGCATGGATGGGTCGGCGAAGTTGCATTACGACTCATAGGCCATCTTGATAGCTGTAGGAATTTTCTCGATGAGATCCCTTGAAATCAGCCCTGCTTGCCCTTTCTCAGCGGCAACCAGATCTCCGGCCCATCCGTGCAGATACGTGGCGGTGCAAGCGGCCTCCCACTGGGGAACGCCTTGCGCCAAAAGGCCGACCAACATGCCTGTGAGCACGTCGCCGGTTCCTGCCGTCGCCATACCCGCATTCCCGGTGGGGCAAATGGCCGCGGTTCCATCCGGTCTGGCTATGACGGTGCGAGCTCCTTTAAGGACGACGAACACCCCTCGCGCACAGGCGAAACCGACAGCCGTTCCAAGTCGATCGGCATTCACGGTCTGGGCAGTGGCATGGGCGTCCAAACGGGCCATTTCTCCGGGATGGGGTGTCAGGACGGGGGGGACCTTGCACGTGGTCAGCATTGATGCGCGGCCCGCCAGCGCGTTCAAGGCATCTGCATCAAGGACGGAAGGGCGATCCAGTTGTCCGACCAAGGCTTGAACGAGCTCCACCGTTTCCGGATGAGTCGATAGTCCGGGCCCGATGGCCACCGCCGTTCTTGCCGCGATGAATGCCGACAAACGGTCAAAAGCGGTGCGAGAGAACGTTCGAGCTTTCGTTTCAGGCATCGGCGCCGTCATGACTTCCAGTAATTTCGCTTCAAGAATGTCGTTCACGCTGGATGGAACGGCAACGGTCACAAGACCGGCTCCGACTCGAAGGGCCGCCGTCGCCGCCATTGCCGCCGCTCCCGTTTTTCCGACAGACCCGGCGATGATCCCGGCATGGCCGAAGGTCCCCTTATGACTCGAAGCCTTGCGCGGCGGCAGGGATGCCCGCACGAAAGTCGGTGTAATCAACATGACGCGGCTGTTGACGGAATCGACCAAAGCGGAGGGGAAGCCGAGGTCCACGATCTTGACCGATCCGGCAAGATCGATACCGTCATTTTGGAAGAGGCCCAACTTCGGTAAACCAAACGACACCGTGATCGAAGCTCGCACGGCGCGGCCCAACGTCCGGCCGGTATCGGCATGGAGACCGGATGGGAGATCGACGGCCACCACGGGGCGACCTGCGTCATTGATGCAATCAATGACGTCGGCATATCGACCGGAAATTTCCGAAGTCAGGCCGGTGCCAAGAAGCGCATCGATCAAAACGTCGCTCTCTTGCAAAAGAGCGATGAGTTGCTCTCGTGAGGTAAAAAGATGGGCGCTGGATTTTCCGGCCAGCCGCACAAAGCGCCGATACATGAATGAGGCATCCGGGCTCAAATCGGAGGGCGGGGTCGTGATCACCGCATGGACCTTCGCTCCTTCACGGTGCAAGAGCCTGGCGGCGACGAATCCATCGCCGCCGTTGTTTCCTTTGCCGCACAGAGCCGTGACGCGCTTGCCTTTTATCGGTCCGAACCGCTCCAGCACGGCGGTCGCGACTCCGAGGCCGGCTCGCTCCATGAGCACCCTTGCCGGAATGCCGGCTTCGGCGATCGTACGCCGATCCAGTTCTTGCATTTGCGCGCCGGTAACGACCCTGAGCATCTTCGACCTCTGACGGTCCTGAAACAAGTTGACGAAGGAGAGAGGCACGGCCATTTAGGGAGGCCTACACCCAGGATCGCATTGATCGAGGAGAGACCCGAACTCCCACACGGCCCCTCACGTGAAAGGATCGGGAGACGGCACGGAGCGACATTGCGAGGATCAACCGAGCAAGACCTTCATTTCTTTGACGGCCTGTGGCAGACCCACGAAGACGGCCCGTGCGACGATACTATGGCCGATGTTGTATTCCACGATTTCCGGAATGTGGGTCAATCGTTTCACGTTCCGATAGTTCAATCCATGTCCGGCGTTTACGCCCATTCCGAGCTTGTAAGCCAGCTTGGCCGCCTGGGCGATCGCTTCGTATTCGGCGTCGGCCTCTTTGGACCTTGTGGCGTTTGCGTAGCGTCCCGTGTGCAGCTCGACGAAATCGGCGGCAATTTTATGCGCCGCCTTGATCTGCTGGAGATCGGGCTCGACAAACAAGCTGACGGGAATTCCACCGTTGTGGAGGAGTCCGACCGCGCGCTCGATTCGCTCGCGTTGCCCCATGACATCCAGGCCGCCCTCCGTAGTGAGTTCCTGCCGTTTTTCCGGAACGAGGGTCACCAAATCCGGTTTGACGGTCAGGGCGATCTTGATCATCGCCTCGTCCGCCGCCATTTCGAGATCCAGCTTGGTGCGGGTGATTTCCCGGAGAAGCTGGAGGTCGCGATCTTGAATGTGTCGTCGGTCTTCACGAAGGTGGACCACGAGCCCGTCCGCACCGGCCAGCTCGACCAACACGGCCGCCGCCAGCGGATCGGGGTCGGCTCCGCCCCGTGCTTGTCGCAAGGTTGCAACGTGATCAATATTGACACCGAGTCGAGCCATGTCTCGCCTCTAAGCCAAAGAAGTCATCAAGAAATGAACGGACAACTCAACGAGTGGCGGCCGCTTGTATTAGTAGCAGAAAGGCCGGACAGGGGGCAAGAACATGTCGAAGCAACCGGTCGACCTCTCCGGTCGACCTCCGTTGACAGCCGCATCATGTTCGCATGGAGGATGAGCTCTCCAAGCGGCTCATGGGGGAGAAGGACGGAACCCCACAGAATCACAAGGCAAATTGACTCAACATCGGACATCCAATACAATACGCCTTCTTGTTGTCATCGTGTCTATACTTATGAGAAAACGTTCGAGGTGACTGGAGGAAGGCTATGGGTTTCGGGGATGGGTTTTATCGAATCAAACGACTCCCTCCATATGTCTTCGCCCAGGTGCAATCGCTTAAGCTGGAGGCTCGGCAGCGTGGCGAAGACATTATTGATTTTGGAATGGGCAACCCCGACCAACCCACTCCTTCCCATATCGTTGACAAGCTGATCGAGGCGGCTCGGAAAGGGAAAAATCATCGCTACTCCGCTTCACGGGGCATCACCAAGCTCCGGCATGCCATATGCGGATGGTATAAACGGAACTACGACGTCGATCTAGATCCGGAAACTGAAGCGATTGTCACGATCGGGTCGAAAGAAGGGCTTGCCCACCTGGCTCTGGCGATGATCGGTCCTGGTGACGTCGTATTGACCCCGACGCCGACCTATCCGATCCACATGTACAGCTTCATCATCGCGGGGGGTGAGGTCAGAGGGATTGAACTCCGTGAGGACCGTGATTTTTTTGAAGAGTTGACTCGAGTCTATCGCCAAACGTTTCCGCGTCCCAAAATATTGGTCGTGAACTTTCCTCACAATCCGACCACGGCGGTGGTCGATTCGGAGTTTTTCAAAAAGATCGTGGCATTTGCCAAGGAACACCAGGTCATCGTCATCCATGATCTGGCTTATGCCGATCTGGTGTTCGACGGCTACAAGGCGCCGAGCTTTCTCCAAATTCCCGGAGCGAAGGATGTCGGCGTCGAGTTTTATACTCTCTCCAAGGCGTACAACATGCCGGGTTGGCGCGTCGGTTTCTGCGTCGGCAATCGAGAGGTGGTGGGGGCATTGGCCAAAATCAAAAGCTACCTCGATTACGGAATTTTTCAGCCGATCCAGATCGCCAGCGTGATCGCGCTCAACGGCCCGCAGGATTGCGTCAAGGAAACGGTGCAGCGGTATCAGCGACGGCGCGATACCCTGGTTGACGGACTCAATCGAATCGGCTGGAAGGTGGCCAAGCCGTTGGCCACAATGTTCGTGTGGGCCAGAATCCCGCTGCCGTATCGGCACATGGGCTCGCTTGAATTTTCGAAGCTCTTGTTGAAAGAGGCCAAAGTCGCGGTGTCACCGGGGATCGGATTCGGCGAAGGAGGCGATGAATACGTCCGGTTTGGATTAGTGGAAAACGAGCATCGTACCCGCCAGGCCGTCAGAGGGATTCGCAAAGCCCTCAAACTGGACGAGGCACAGGAATGAAATCGCGCATTGGCGTCGGCGTCATTGGATTCGGCACGGTTGGCACCGGGGTGGCGAGGGTGCTGCTCGACAATGCCGCGCTCATTCGGCGTCGAGTGGGCGTGCCCGTGGAATTGATTCGGATGGCCGACCTCGACATTGTCAGGGATCGCGGGGTCTCGCTTCCTCCTGGTGCGTTGACGACCGATGTCGGAGCCGTTTTGGCTGACCCGGCCGTCGATATCGTTGTCGAATTAATCGGCGGCTACGACGTCGCCAAGCGGGTCGTGTTGGATGCCATTGCCGCCGGGAAACATGTCGTGACCGCCAACAAGGCTTTGTTGGCCCTGCATGGCGAAGAGATCTACGAGGCTGCGGCTCGCAAAGGTGTGGAAGTGGGGTTCGAGGCGAGCGTCGGAGGCGGCATTCCGGTTATCAGGTCCTTGACGGAGGGGCTTGCTGGTGACTCGATTCGTTCGGTTTACGGCATCATCAACGGCACCTCCAACTATATCTTGTCTCGCATGACCCAAGAGGGGCATGATTTCGACGCCGTGTTACAGGACGCCCAGCAAGCCGGCTATGCGGAGGCGGATCCCACCTTCGACGTCCAGGGAATCGATTCCGCCCACAAACTGGCCATCCTCGTCAACCTGGCGTATGGCACACCGGTCAATGTCAAGGAGATCTACACGGAAGGCATCACACACATTACTCCGACCGACATTGCCTATGCAAAAGCGTTCGGGTTCGTCATCAAGCTGCTGGGAATTGCAAAGCTGGTGGACGGAGAGATCGAGGCCAGGGTCCATCCCACCATGCTGCCCTCGACTTCTCCCATTGCAAGGGTTGACGGTGTGTACAACGCGATTCAGTTGGTCGGGGACGCAGTGGGGGATATCGTCTTGTATGGAAGAGGCGCCGGCTCGATGCCGACAGGCCAGGCCGTCGTGAGCGACATTATCGCCATCGGGAGGAACGTACTCTCAGGTGCCACGGGCCGCGTCCCGCCTGCGTCGTTTCGTCAGGATCAGCGCCGACCGTTGCGCGTGAAGCCCATGGAGGAAATTTCCTCGCTCTACTACCTGCGATTCATGGTGGTTGACCGGCCCGGCGTGCTGGCCCAGATTGCCGGAGAATTGGGCCGTTGCGGAATCAGTATCTCCTCGGTGTTGCAACAGGGCCGTCGGGAAGGGCAAACGGTGCCGGTCGTCATCAAGACTCACATGGCCAGCGAGCGAGACGTGCGGAACGCTCTCGCGGAGATTAATCGTAAACCTTTTGTCTCGGAGCCTGCGACGCTCATTCGGGTGGAAGGCAAGGACGAGTGATGAAACGAGCGATGATATGAATCGATGGCGGGGTATTATCGAGGAATATCGTAAGTTCCTCCCGGTCTCGGAGAGGACGCCCGTCATCAGCCTGTTGGAAGGCAACACACCTCTCATTCGCGCGGCTCGACTGGCTCAGGCGATCGCTCCCGGCATCGATCTCTATCTCAAGTTCGAAGGTGTCAATCCGACCGGCTCGTTTAAAGATAGAGGTATGACCCTGGCCATCTCCAAGGCTGTCGAGCAAGGGGCCCGCGCGGTGATCTGTGCCTCGACCGGAAATACCTCCGCGTCGGCGGCGGCCTACGGAGCGCGCGCTGGCTTGGCCGTGTACGTTCTGATCCCCGCCGGAAAAATCGCGCTCGGCAAACTCTCCCAAGCGATGATGCATCAAGCCACGGTTATTCAGATCGAAGGCAATTTCGATCAGGCCTTGGCGCTGGTGAAGGACCTGTCCGCTTCGCGGCGGATCGAGTTGGTCAATTCCCTGAACCCTTTTCGAATCGAGGGTCAGAAGACCGCGGCGTTCGAAGTGTGTGACCAACTGGGAGATGCACCCGCCTTGCACGTATTGCCGGTCGGCAATGCGGGCAATATCAGCGCCTATTGGAAGGGCTATCGTGAGTATCGCCTGGCGAATCAAATCACCAGGCTGCCGAAAATGATGGGGTTTCAAGCGGCCGGCGCGGCTCCGATCGTGCTAGGTCGGGTTGTCGAGCAGCCGCATACCGTAGCGACGGCGATCCGAATAGGGAACCCCGCCAGTTGGAAGTCGGCGTTACAGGCTGTCCAGGAATCCTCGGGGGCTATTGACATGGTGACCGATGAGGAGATCCTCGCGGCTTATGCGGCCGTGGCAAGAACAGAGGGTGTGTTTTGCGAGCCGGCTTCGGCGGCGTCCGTAGCCGGTGTCACAAAGTTATATCGCGCTGGAGGGCTTCGGGAAGGTGAGACGGTGGTCTGTACCTTGACCGGCCATGGATTGAAAGATGCCGATATTGCCATCAGTGTGTCGAAACAACCGCTGACCGTCAAGGCGACCCACGAGGACGTCGTCCGTTTGTTGGAGGTCTGAATCCGGAGAAGCTTCGATGAAGTATCTGATCCTGCATGCGGCTGGAATGGCCGGACAGCCTCGTCCGGAACTGGAGGGGCGCACCCCGCTTCAGGCTTCTGCGACACCGAACCTCGATCGCTTGGCCCAGAACGGTGAACTGGGCCAGCTTGTCATCCATGCCGAAGGGGTTTTGCACGGAAGCGGAGCGACGGGGACGGCGATCCTCGGTTACGATCCCAAGAAGTACTATCAAGGTCCCGGCCCGCTTGAGGCGGTCAGCTTGGGTGTCTCGGTCACAGAACAGGATGTCGTCTATCGCGGCACAATGGTGACTCTCAGACCTGAAGGTGGAAAGCCGGGCGACGACATCAAGAAATTGGGTCCTCATGTGATCATGGATGATGCGACGGGGGGCTTGATTGAAACGGAAGAGGCGCGGGAACTGATCGAGGCGATCAATGAACAGTTGGGGTCTGAGACCATTCAATTTTACCCAGGGTCAGGCCATCGGCACCTCATGGTGTGGGTCAATGGCAAACCTCGGGCGCATTGTGTGGATCCTCAAACCGTGTTGGGGAAATCCATTGGCGGGGCGTTGCCGACCGGCGACGGGGCCGACATTCTCCGGAAGCTGATGGACGCAGCCTATCTGATTCTTCGCGATCATCCTGTCAACGACGATCGTCTGGCCGACGGGAAAAAACCCGCGAATTGTATCTGGCTATGGGGAGAAGGTCGGGCTGTTGTGTGGCCCAGCCTTCCGGAGAAGTACGGTGTCAGGGGGGCGGTCGTGGCGACCGGCGATGTCCATCGGGGGATTGGCATTGCCGCCGGTCTGGAGGCGGTCGATCTTGATCGGCTTGCCGGCGGAGATTTGCGGACCAAGGCGGCGGTGGCGCTTGAGGAATACGCCAAGAAAGACTTTGTCTATGTCCATGGGGGGCTGACGGACGAGGCGATTCACAGCGCGGACCCCAAAGCAAAAGTTCTCGGCATCGAAGCGTTTGATCGAGAGCTTGTCGGCCCTTTGATCGAGGGGTTGGAGCGGCAAGGGCCGTATCGGTATCTAGTCATGTGCGATCACGGCAAGGCCGAGGGGCTCGCCCTTTACGCTTTCGGAGAGGGAGGCCGGAAGGGGGCATCGTCATCGAGCCGGCGCTTCACGGAGCCGGACGCACAAGCAACCAATCTTCCCCCCAGGGATGCCACCAAGTTCATCAATCGGCTTTTTGCGAACGGATAAAGCCGATGGCTCTCATCGTCCAAAAATACGGCGGGACTTCCGTCGGATCGGTCGAGCGGATCCATCGCGTCGCCGATCGAGTTGCTCGTGCCCATGAGGAAGGACACCGTGTGGTAGTGGTCCTTTCGGCTATGAGCGGAGAAACGGACCGTTTGATCAAGCTGGCTCATGAGGTGACTCCAAATCCCGACGAACGGGAACTTGATATGCTCCTGTCGACGGGCGAGCGGGTGACCATCGCGCTGTTGGCAATGGAACTGAGGGGGCGCGGCATCAATGCACGATCCTATACAGGGAGACAGGTCGGTATTCTGACAGACAGCGCCCACACTAAGGCGCGCATCGCGCGGGTGTCGGCGGACCGGATTCGCGAGGCTTTGAAAGAGGGAATCGTTCCGGTGGTCGCCGGTTTTCAGGGCATCAATGAAAAGTCGGACGTGACAACGCTGGGGCGAGGGGGGTCGGATCTGTCCGCCGTTGCCTTGGCGGCGGCTCTGAAAGCCGATCGCTGCATCATCTTTACGGACGTGGATGGTGTGTATACGGCGGACCCCAATATCGTGCCGGCGGCCAGACGTATCGATAAAATTTCATATGAAGAAATGTTGGAGATGGCCAGTTTAGGGGCCAAGGTACTTCAAACCAGGTCGGTCGAGTTTGCCGCCAAGTTCAACGTGCCGGTCGAGGTCAATTCAAGTTTCAAAGAGGGGAGAGGGACGCTCGTGACGAAAGAAGATCCGGATATGGAAGCGGTGGCGGTGGCAGGGGTCACCGGTGACCGGAACCAGGCGAAAGTGACCATTATTGGCGTGTCGGACAAGCCGGGTATCGCGGCAAGAATTTTCGGACCGGTGGCCCAGGCCAATATCAACGTCGATATGATCAT
The DNA here is from genome assembly GCA_020216985.1 of Nitrospira sp. Lineage (GTDB taxonomy): Bacteria > Nitrospirota > Nitrospiria > Nitrospirales > Nitrospiraceae > Nitrospira_D. Next base: position 917 of record JAIWOH010000198.1, on the reverse strand, counting down.
CCAGAACATCAGTCAGGCGACGTTGACAGATGTGTCGTTTACGATCCCTCGCGTGGATCTTAGAAAAGCCGAACCGATCATCCAAGCTGTGGCGAAGGACATCGAAGCCAAGTCTGTGTCCATCACCGAGGCGATTGCCAAAGTCTCGCTGGTTGGTGTCGGCATGCGCTCACATTCCGGTGTCGCGGCTAGAATGTTCGACGTGCTTTCGCATGAAGGAATCAACATCATGATGATCAGCACGTCCGAAATCAAGATTTCCTGCGTGATCGAAGAAAAGTATCTTGAGCTGGCCATGCGCTCATTGCACACGGCTTTCGGTCTTGATAAGATTCAGAGCTGATACGGTCACAAAAGTGCAAAAGCACCGAGATGCTGCGTATCGGCGCTGGGGGCCAGGGCGTTGTTCTGTAAATGCGGCCTGTTAATACAAATGGCCTAGACCGTTTCTCGATATGAGCAGAGGATTATGACAAGACAGGCTCTTAAAATCTATGAGCTGTAATCGTATCGGCTGCTCACAAGAGCAGGGACGGCTAGGGTCTTGATTCAGGAGTTGTCGCTACGAGAGGCATTGAAAAGATTAACCTCGCTAGGGACGAGGATTAACGTATGGCATGAGAGGTGAGGCAGGCTCTTGCTTCCAAACGAATAGGTTAACCTTCGAGCCCAAACGATTGAAAGTAAGGGGCTTTCAAGTTCTTGAAAATAGACATGATCAGAGATAAAATTAAAATAGATTTTGTGGACTTCGATAGTTTTTGTCTGACTGTAAACTATGAGTAATGAAGTCCGGAGCGTAGCTCTGGACAGGTAACATAAACAGAAGGAGGGATTCATTATGGCGGCAGAGCGGGGGTATGACATTTCGCAGTGGTATGATTCGCGGCCGTGGAAGATTGGGTGGTTTGCGATGT
>JAIWOH010000197.1 GCA_020216985.1 Nitrospira sp. | reverse complement strand
GTTGCGTCGAATTAAACCACATGCTCCACCGCTTGTGCGGGCCCCCGTCAATTCCTTTGAGTTTCAACCTTGCGGCCGTACTTCCCAGGCGGGATACTTATTGCGTTAGCTGCGGCACCGGCGGTAACCCGCCGACACTTAGTATCCATCGTTTAGGGCGTGGACTACCAGGGTATCTAATCCTGTTTGCTCCCCACGCTTTCGAGCCTCAGCGTCAGAAATGTTCCAGAGCGCCGCCTTCGCCACCGGCCTTCCTCCCGATCTCTACGCATTTCACCGCTACACCGGGAATTCCGCGCTCCTCTCCCATCCTCTAGCCAAGCAGTCCCCTCCGCACTTTCCGGGTTAGGCCCGGAGATTTCACGGAGGGCTTACCTAACCGCCTACGCTCCCTGTACGCCCAGTAAATCCGAACAACGCTTGCCACCTTCGTATTACCGCGGCTGCTGGCACGAAGTTAGCCGTGGCTGCTTCTGGAGGTACCGTCCGAACGGTTACCCGCTCCATCTTCCCTCCCGAAAGGGGTTTACAATCCGAAGACCTTCATCCCCCACGCGGCGTCGCTGCGTCAGGCTTTCGCCCATTGCGCAATATTCCTTACTGCTGCCTCCCGTAGGAGTCTGGCCCGTGTCGCAGTGCCAGTGTGGCTGATCGTCCTCTCAGACCAGCTACCCGTCGAAGCCTTGGTGAGCCGTTACCTCACCAACAAGCTGATAGGACATGAGCCCATCCAAGAGCGCGCTACCCACGGTAGCGCTTTCTTTCCCGAACCGCAGTTCGGGAATCGTACGCGGTATTAGCCAACCTTTCGGCTGGTTATTCCCCACTCCAGGGTAGGTTACCCATGTATTCCTCACCCGTTCGCCGCTTTACAAGTGTATTGCTACACCTTCTCGCTCGACTTGCATGTATTAGGCGCGCCGCCAGCGTTCGTTCTGAGCCAGGATCAAACTCTCAAAAAGGTGTTTTAGAATCGGACCAAGGGCCACCACTTCAATACACCTTACACCTTGCTCAACTTCCTCTATTCAGTTTTCAAAGAACAACCGCGTTTCCCACGCGAGCAGTGCACTTTATATCAATCGCCGCTGCGTGTCAAGGGGTCTGTTCGAAATTTATTTGGGTAGTTTCCTTTTTTTGATACCGCGTCTTGACGATCGCCTGGCGCGATCACCGGCAGGAACGCCACAATGATTTAAATCAAATCGTTGTGCACGATAACAAGCAGATCATTGGGAGTCAAAAGACGCATTATTCCTTAGTCGCTTTTTCAAACCGGCAAACCCAGAGTGATGATTGAGATTTCTTCAATTTCTGTTTCATGAAATTTCCGATCTAGCGGAATCATTCAGCACTATGGCAACACATGCAACACGGAAAGGCTTTTTTTGACCGCCCATCCACAGGCAAGATCATCTTTCGTTCGCCGTTCTATTTCCGTGTATACTGAGAGACATGTCGGACGCTCCTCGCAATCGATTTCTCTCACTACAACGACGGACTTTTCTTAAAACCGTGAGCATCGGAGCCATCGCGGGCTTCACTGGCGGTTGTGATGCGGTCGGCAACATCTTCGGACGCATGTTCGCCGTGCCCCCGCGTGACACCCCCTACTTTACGCCGAACTCCAAATTCTACGTCGTGAACTACGCCGACTCCGCCGTGTCCTTGTCGCGCGAAATCAACATCGAGCAGTGGCGATTGCACGTGAAAGGCGAGGTCAAAACGCCGATGTCGCTGAGCTGGCGCGACATACTAAATCGAGACTCTTACGACCAAGTTTCCACGCTGATGTGCATCGACACCTTGCCCGGCGGCGACAGTCTGGGCAACGCGACATGGCGCGGCATCTCGCTCAAGCGACTGCTCAAGGACGCTGGCGCGGACGAAGAAACGGCGCGTGACGTGGTCTTTCGCGGCATCGACGGCTACGACGACAGCATTCCGTTTTCGCGAGCCATGCAGGATGACGTGATGCTGGCTTATCTGATGAACGGCGAGAAACTACCCAAAGAACACGGTTTCCCCCTTCGTCTGATCGTGCCGGGTCTCTACGGCATCAAGAACGTCAAATGGATCGTCGAGATCGAAGTCTATCCCGGAGACTATAAAGGCTACTGGCAGCGTAAGGGCTGGACCGATGACGGGACCATCAAGATATTCTCGCGCATCGACTCGCCGGGACACTACCAATCGCTTCGCGGGCCTGAGCACAGGTTGCGCGGCATCGCGTTCGGCGGGCCGAACTCAATCAGTAAGGTCGAGGTGAGCGTTGACGCCGGCAAGACGTGGAGTGAATGCGATATCGAGCCGCCGATGTCGCCCTACTCATGGGTGATCTGGAACTACATCTGGAGACCGACCAAACCCGGCAAATACCAAACCGTCGTGCGGGCGTGGGACACGAAAGGACAATTGCAGATCGCCGAAATCGTCCGACCGCAGCCGGCGGGCGCCAGCGGCTATCACACCATCATTACCGACGTCGTGGACATAGCACCGCTCTGACCTACGACCGTTCGCCTACGACCGTTCGATAGACGGGCCGCTCCAGAGCCAATTCCGTCGATTCGTTGAAGCCCACACCGACCACCCTCGCTCACGTGTCGAGTATCCGCCGAAATAAATGGGCGCGCCTCGGCCCGGTGCGGCTCTTCAGCTTCATCAGGCTCTCTCCGGCTGGTTTGATCTGCTCAAGGACCTGCGGCGTACGGCCCGGTCGATTCCAATTTCGTCCGAACTTGACTATCATGCATGCTATTGTGCCTTCAATAAAAGTTGATACGTTCTCCTGAAATGTGACAATGCAAGCGTCGGGCATGGAGTCCTTGCCGACCATAATTAATTAGCGGAGAGATTTTTATTTTGCACGGCAACCGCCTCTCACGGCCGAATGCTCCAAACATGTTCGGACGCTTCTCCTCCGCCCGATGATCAAACTCTTGTTGATAGGCACGGGCGGGTTTGTTGGCTCAATCCTGCGGTACCTGATCAGCGGAGCCGTGCAGACAGCCAGTCAGAGCATTGCGTTTCCGTACGGCACGCTGGCGGTCAACGTGATCGGCTGTTTTCTTATCGGGTTCCTCTCCGAGCTTGCGGAAGGCCGGGGGCTTTTCTCCCCCGATGCAAGGGCGTTCCTGATCGTGGGCATTTTGGGAGGGTTTACCACTTTTTCGACGTTCGGCAATGAAACGATGAATCTCCTGCGCGACGGTGAATGGGCGATGGCCTTGCTCAACGTGGGCGCCCAAGTGGTGCTCGGCCTTGGCGGAGTCTGGCTCGGCTACATCCTGGCCTATCAAATTTGGAGGTGACCATGCTCCCCACGGACGGTGTGCTGCTGCGCATCTTTATCGGCGAGGCCGACCGCTACGACAAGCAACCATTGTATGAATGGATCGTCACGCAAGCAAAGACAAACGGTTTGGCCGGGGCGACGGTCCTACGAGGTTTGATGGGATTCGGAGCCAACAGCCGTGTCATCCACACGTTCAAAATCGAGCGACTGTCTGAAGACTTACCCATCATTGTGGAGCTTGTCGACACTTCGGAGAAAATCGAGGCGTTCCTCTTGTACATCGAGCGACACATTCGGTGCGGCTGGTTGGCGACGACGGAGCCAATCCGAATCCGCTTCTACCGCGGTGAGACTCCGGCAAAATCAGACACCGATGCTCAAGGCTGAAGATCTTTCCCTTGCCAGCCGTTTCATGATCACTCCCCCATTGTCTCGAAATCACCGGCAACCGGAGCCGGCGCTTCCCTTGTTTATTCCTGTAGGTGATCTGCTACACACACTCGGCCTGACCGGACAAACTACTTTGTCAAACTGCCGAGAACCCTTGGATTTCTGGTGAGCGGGCGAAGGAATCGCGTCGGCATCGCGTTTGCGTCTTTCGACACAGTCTTCTATTGTGCCGTATCGGCCCAACCCAAGGAGGAATCCGTCATGGCTCGTCCCGTTCACCGCCCTTCTCGCAGCCTCGTCGCTTTTCTTTCATTATGGATAACAGTGGCCCTCGGATGCGTCAGCATGGAAACTCACACCAAAGCCATTGCCGAGCTGGAAGCCACAAAGAAACAACTGGCCGATCTTCAGACGAACTTCGACCAGGAAACGACAAAGAGAAAAACGGTCGAAAAACAAGCGGAATCATTAGCCCAAGAACGAGACGCCCTGTCATCACGATCCGCCGCCCTCCAAGCGCAACTCGACGGCTTGGAAAACGAAAAAATCCGGTTGAACGACGAACTTACCGCCATCCGAGGGCAGATCGCCGATCTTGAACGAAGACACACCGATGATCGCGCGTCCGCACAAAGTGAAATCGACAGACTCAAGCACAAAGCCGCCGCGATGGAAGCCGAAGCGACACGCAACGCAGCGGAACGAGATCGGCTGAACCGGGAGCAGGCTCAACTGACAGCCAGCCTGGATCAGGAACGGCAGCGCGCCGAAGCCGAGGCGGCCGAGAAGGCTCGCTTGGAGAAGGAGCGCCTTGCCAAGGAGGAAGAAATCCAACGACTGACGAGAACTCAGGAGGCGCTGTCGAAATCGCTTCAAGATGAAATCTTGAAAGGGAATATCACCATTCAACGGGTCCGTGACAAACTGACCATCAACATGGTCGATCGCGTACTCTTCGATTCGGGGCAAGCTCAGCTCAAACCGGACGGCGTCAAAGTGCTCAAGCAAGTCGGGGATATTTTGAAGGCGGTCGAAGACAAACAGATACGCATCGAGGGCCATACCGACAACGTGCCGATCAGCGCCAAACTCCAGAGCCGGTATCAAACGAATTGGGAGCTTTCGACCGCTCGCGCGACCACCGTGGTGCGCTATCTCATCGACCAGTGCGGCGTAAACAGGCACGCCCTCTCCGCCGTCGGGTACGCCGACACCCGCCCGATCGGCTCGAACGACACTGCGGAGGGACGGTCATCCAACCGCCGGATTGAGATCGTTCTCTATCCCAAGGATCTCCAAGAGATTGCCGAACAGTTCGACGAACCCGGCACCACGAAGTAGCCTCTCGGCGCCCTCTGGTGCCCGCCGCAGGGCGGGCACCTCTTTCCGATACATCTTCTTCCGTACGGCCTACGGATCTTTCTCTGCCGAGTTCCTTCGGTTATGATGCGGAGCCGACAGGCGTTGTTGCGGAACACCCCGGAGGCGTTTATCCTTTTTAGCGTACATGAGGTGACCATGTCGAACGTGGTGTTCTCGGTCCTGCTGCTCCTTGCGACGTTTGGTCTTTCTTCTTGCGACAAAGCCTACCTCGCAACCATGGAAAAGATGGGGTACGCGAAACGCGACATTCTCAACAGCCGAGTCAAATCAGCGCGGGATGCGCAGGAAGAAGCGAAGAAAGACATTCAAAGCGCGTTGGATCAATTCGGGCGCGTGGTGTCCTACGAAGGCGGCGATCTGGAGGCCACTTATAAAAAGTTGAGCGGTGAACTGGAGACAAGCGAAGACAGCGCCAAGACGGTCCGGAAGCGAATCGAAGATGTCGAAAGCGTGGCCGACGCCCTCTTCTCTGAATGGGAACAAGAACTCGGCCAATATTCAAACGCCGACCTGCGCCGTAAGAGCCAAACCAAACTCGTCCAAACCAAGAACCGCTACAAGGACATGCTCTCGGCGATGAAACGGGCCGAACAACGGATTGAACCTGTTCTCAGGCCGCTGCGTGACCAAGTCCTCTACTTAAAGCACAATCTCAACGCCCGCGCCCTGGCCGCCATCAAGGGCGAACTCGTCAAAGTCGATGCGCACGTCGATCAGCTCATCAAAGACATGAATCGTTCCATCGCCGAAGCCGACAAGTTCATTCAATCGATGGAGAAGGAATCGGACTGATCGTCAGGCTTGAGAGAGAGGTAGACGGGACACGGCAAATGCGCTTTCACGAAAACGCCGGTGTCTCAGACCGTCACAACATGAGCCCGGATCGCAGTAAGGATCGGATAGAGAGCCCGCTCACCTTGGCAAGGCTTGATACCAACCGTTAGCGTGGACAAGTTTAGTAGGACGCTCAAAGAGATCGCTGATTTGTCGATCGGTCAGCAGCTTGGACTTGGCTCCGTCGGCGACGATCGTTCCTTCCTTGAGCAACACGACCCGGTCGATTTCCGGCGGAATCTCATGTAGGTGGTGCGTCACTACCAGCACCGTCTTGCCTTTTCGTATCTGCCCACGCAGCAGATCGAGATACTGAAAGCAGGCCTTGAGATCCAGGCCGCTCGTCGGCTCATCAAACACCAACACGGGTGGATCATGGACCAACGCCCTTCCCAACAGGAACCGCCGTTGCTCGCCGGCCGAGAGGTGACCGAATCGCCGGCCCGCCAGCGAGGCAAGCCCCAACTCATCCATCACGTCCTGCGCTCGTGCCGCCTGTACGTCGCTGAACCGCTGATAGCCATAGGTGTCATTGCTGGCATAGAATCCTGACAGAACCACGTCGAGTCCCTTGGCACAGGTCACGTACTCTCGCTGCAGATCATGAGAAACTATGCCTAACCGCTTCCGCACGTCCCACACATTGGGGCGATCGTCGCCGAACAAGCGAACCGACGTCTCCGGCAACGGCACCGGATGGACTTCTCCGGCCAAGAGTTTGAGCAAGGTGGACTTTCCCGCCCCGTTGGGCCCCAGCACGACGGCATGCTCCCCTTCACGCAGGGCAAAGGACAAATCGGCAAAGACAAGAACGTCGCCGCGATAGACCCTTGCATGGCGAACATCCAGAATGGGGCCGTGCGCTGCACTCGCACCAGCTTCCTGACGCTTGACCGACACAGGCGGCACGTTGGCGACCGACGTCCCCTCCCGTCTTGCCCATTCCAAACCGGCACGAGCCAGCACATCGGCCCGCTCGTTCTCTCGATGACCGTTGTGCCCTTTGATCCAATGCCACTCGATCTTGTGGATCGACGCCAAAGAGTCCAGCCGCCGCCACAGGTCTTCGTTTTTGACCGGTTTATTGTCGGCCGTTTTCCAGCCTCGCCGTTTCCACTCATGAATCCACTCGCTGATGCCCTTCTGGACGTACCGGGAATCCGTGTACACCCGCGCCTTAACCGGCTCGGTCACCGCCTGTAACGCCTCGATCACCGCGAGCAACTCCATGCGATTGTTCGTCGTGGCCGGCTCTCCGCCGCTTAATTCTCGTTCGATGCCGCCGGCCCGCAGCAAGACGCCCCAGCCTCCCGGACCGGGATTCCCGCTACAGGCACCATCGGTATAGATTTCGATCATGCGTTCGGCGCCCAAATACCTGCCGCTTTTATAGACACACACATTGATGCGCGGGCATGAACAGACAAGAGACTTTCCTGAACAAGGCATGCAATGGACACTTCCTCACAGCGGCACACTGCCCAGTGCGGCAAAAACCAGCGCGTCCAGCGTTTGAAATTCGACCCCATCCGGGTTCACCAGGTTACCGTCGAGCGTGGGTTCGGAATAGGTGACGCCGTCCGTTCGTCCGTTCCATAGTGGCTCGATTCGTCCCAAGCCGCCGTCGCGCAAGGTTTCGCGGATAAAGTGAAAGACATCCGCGACATCCTCCAGCATCAACCGACGGCTGTCGAACTCGTTTCCGGTAATGCCCAAGCGCGCCGCCATCAGCATCTTGCGGAACGAGGCGATGGAAGGAGCTACCCCGTCGCTGCGTTCGAGATCGGTCCACACCAGATCGCTGCCGCCGTCGAATGTGAGACCGCGCCGGCGGAAACTGGATGACCCGACCATCGCCCATTCGTCATCCACAATCACCACCTGGGATTCCAGACGGCTGGGCCGCCCAGGGAACCCGACCGGATGGAACGACACCACGTTCGCCGACGGCAGATCCAGGACCAGATCAAACCGGTCTTTGACTTCTTTGGCTCGGTATTGCTCGTAGCCCTTCCCATAGTCCGGCACCTTCGGCACACAGATCACCACTTTAAGGCCGGGATGGCTCGAAATCCGTGCGGCAAGCAGGCTCTTCAAGTCGCGTGAATAGGGCTGCGCTGTGCCGGCTTGGGTAAAGGAGAGCCCGGGCGTTTCAAGATAGATGAACCGGCGAGCGTTCTTGATGGCCTCTTCCAACGCCCACTGCGCGTCACGGCGGCCGAAGCAGGCTGCGCTCAGCTCGCGAACCAATTCAGTGTACAGACGCTCCCGCTGCGATTCGCGCGCGGGATCGCTGTCCTTGAGCGAGTTGAGCCGATTCCTGAGCTCGGTCTTCAACCGGGCGCCGGCCGTATCCAGCGGGCCGGGCAATCCGGCCAGATTAAGTCCGTCGATCCAACTCACCACTCGATCTACGAGAGCGTTCCAATCACGGGGAATCGAGGCGATGTTTGCCTCCACCACCGACTTGAGCAGAGCCAGCTCTGGAGTCTCGCAATAGGGTGCGATGGTCTGCAAGACCGAACCGGCTATGGTGCCACGGGTGCCATCGGGCGATTGACTGCGATCGAGAGGTGTATTCGGCACGGGCTCGTCCCAGAGAGTGTTGTTGAGCTGCTGAATACGGTCATAGAACGAGGTCGTGCGCCTGAACGCCATCCGGGCGACATCGTAGGCCAGTCCCGCGTTCTGGGTGAAGACGCCGACGTACTGCGTTTCCGGTCCACCCTGCGAACCTGGCGCGCCGATGGTCGATTGGGCCGAATGCATGGCGGGCCCGATCGCCCCCCCCGCCAGTACAGCCATCCAATTGGGCCCCCGCTTGGCGGCGGCCGACAGATCACGCCGGGCCATGGTGGGCAGCCGCGGCGCATCGCGCGGAGGGCCTTCCCCTCCCAGTTGCACAATAGCGTTCAAGAGCAAGTTCAGATCGGTGATTGACGGCAGTGGGGCGATCGTCCGGCGCAGACCGAGAACCCCGGCTCGGCAGACCCCCTGTTTGGCGGCCGAGGCCACCACGTTATCAGCCGCGTCCGCCGGCCCTGCTTCGGGAGTCGTACTCACCGGCAATTCGAGGTTCCCGAAAATCCGCATCCTCCCCGACCGCTGGACCACGACCATGTCGAAAATCAGTTTAGGTGAGGGAGGAAAGCTGAAAGGCGGTTCAAGCCCCAGCGGATTGGCCAGACGCAGCACACATTGTCCATTGAAGGTTCGGCCCGCAGTCGGCGCTGCGACGCTATTGGCCAGCCCTCCGGCTCCATCCCCCCGACTCAACACTACGCCGCTGCCGAATACGCGATGGTAGACCCGCACGGCGCAATCCACCGGCAGGCCGACCAGGGTCAGGCACACATCGGGGCTGCTTCCGTCGATGACGACCGCGCGGCTGGCGGCAATCACCTGCCGTTTAAAATCGGAGGGAAAGGGGTCGTCGTCGGCCGGAGTGCTGGAGCCGATCGGCGGCGGAAACGACGGCCAATAGATGTCCGTGCCGGAGGGCAGGGGGAATTTTGGATTGATTTCCGCCGCAGCCACCAACGATTCGGTCGCAGACCCGTTGAACAGGCTGTGAAGTCGCTGCATCAGAGCGTTGCCATCCGCCAAAGTCTTAAGATCTTCATGCAACCGCACCACTGGAGCAGGCTCGAGGCGAGATCCTGCGTATCCGGTCGGAGACCGATCCGGCGCCCCCGTCAGGTACGTGCGCGTGTCGAGCACCTTGACGGTGAAAAAGTCGTGCGTCAGTGTGGTGCCACTCGGCAGTTTGGGCAATGCACAGCGGTTCCCGAGCCGCCCGAACGTATCCAATCCCAGATGGAGATGCCGGGCCTGTTCCGACGGAAAGGCCCCCGTCGCGCCCGTATCGGGCTGGCGAGTCAGTTCTCCTTTAAGTTCCGCGTCGGATCCGGTATAGGCCGACACGGTAAAGAGGCCGATGGCCGGGATCAGGTCGGTTTTCCCGTTCACAAAAGCGCCATCGTACGGCGTGCCGTCCGGTTTGACCATCCGCACGGTGAAGGATCCGGAACTCAAACCCACAATGTGGGCGAGCTGATTCGGCGCACTCTCCTTGACGAAGCCGGCATAAGCGTCGGCCAAAACCGTGAAGCAGGAGGCGACCATCAAGGGATGGATGATATGCCCCTGCTCGTCGAAGAAAAACAATTCCCCGGCAATCCCCGTATCTTGCCCCGCATGGAGCCATCCACCGGTCACGGCTTCGTCCACCTCACTCGATGCGATGAAGAAATACCGTGGGACGGGCCGGATCGGCCGATCCGCCGGTTTATTCGGATAGTTGACGGGGCTGGCCGCCTCCAGACGACGGACATACAGCCGTTTCAGACGCTGCAACGCGCCGGGGAACAGTTCGAAAAGCAATCCGTCGCCGTTCACGGCTGTGCCGTCGGCTTTGATGAGCGTGGCGGTCGGTTTGCGGTCGGATGTATTGGTTTTGACGACGTGGGCCGAAATCGGACAGTACCACGTTTCCCCGCCCGAGAGCGTAAGCGACAGGCTCTCGGCGTTGAACGTGATGTACCCCCCTGCGTCGGCCGCGCCGTGGCTGCACCATTTTTTTGAGATGAACGGCATGCCGATGCCCAGCGGCTGCAGGCCTGTTTCTCGAAAGGCGATCGTGGCTGCTTCAGAGAGAAAAGACATAACGCGTTCTTCGCCGGTTTAGGGAAACATGATCGAGGTCGAGCGTCCCAATGGATCCGTCACGCGCACGATCCCGGACACAACCCCCGCCGGAAGCACCAGATCGAAGGTGGTGACACCAGTACCCGCCGTCGTCACCAGATTTTCCAGGCGCGGTGCAGCCGGTGTCGGCGAGGCGGGCGGCAGTGCGTCGGTGATCCATTGCGCCAACCGTGTCTTCACGACTCCGGTGCCCGCAATGGTCTCTGTTCGAAACACATCGATCAACGCCTTGCCCAACTCGACGGCATGAAACGGCAGATCGGTCCGCAACTGTAGGACTGGCAAAGCAACCGGGCCGGTAAGGGCGAGGAGCGGCGGAACATCCGGAGGCCAATAGACCAGCCTGGTGGATGAACCGGCTGATTCGGCGGCATAGATCCCCCGCGCCGGATCGGCCGTACCGACGGCGGTGACCTGATAATACAAGGGCCGCCAGGAACGTGCCGTCATGGGATCAAGTATCTTCTTGCCGCTCAACGTCGGTCCGTTGAGTACTTGCGCGGCGAAGTCTTGCCAGGCCGGATTATCCTCCCGGAATACCGGCAACCCCTTGGCGCCCACATCTCGGGAGAGCGGCGGCTTGCGCGTCCGATAGACGCGGTAGCCGGCGGTTGTGGCGGGACTATTGCCAAGAACTTGCACTTCGATGCCGGTCTCGTTCGGCTTGAGCGAAAGATTGGGGGCCGCCGGCCGATTGAGTCGGGGGACGGCAAAAAATACCGGCGCGGACTTGTCCGATTCGATGTTGGCGCGATTGACGGACGAGACCCGAAACACCGTCAAGACTTCCGAGCTCCCGGCCAGTTCGAGTTCCACCGACGTCGCGGTCACCAGTTCTCGATTGTAGCGGGTGAAGGCTTTGGCGCAAAGCTGGGCGTACTCCGGCTGCAGGAGCAGGCTGCGCAATTGCGTGGCCCGCACCACATGCGGCTGGCTCAAGGGCACAAGCCAGCGGCTTTGATCGGCGGGAAACGAGGTTTTGAGATAGTCATCGAGCGCAAACCGTATGGCCGTCTCGTTGGCTTCCCACACGATGTACCCCAGCGCGTTGGCGGCAGAGGGCCAGCTCAGGCGTCCTCGCGCTTTCTTCGTTGCATCGGGCAGCGCCGTCCACTGGACGTCGGCCGGAAGATTCACAACCGCCGGCTTGCGGGGGTCCGGCATTTCCGAGGTGACCGGCGGCGACCAGGGCGAGTATTCGGTGACCGGCAAGCGCAATCGCTCCAATCCGCGAACATGGACGGCGTAGCCCACGGCATGAGGAGCGCCGGACGGGAACACCGCCGTGATCCCGGGAATCTCCAACCGATATTGAATAAGACCGGGAGCGGGAGGCAGAGAAGCCCCATCCGGAGGAATCTCGTTCAATCGATAGACGCTCCCCAAGTCCGTTCCGGTCGGGTTGCCGTTCATATCGAAGGTGACGGTGACGAAAGGATGTGCCGCGTTGGACGAATGTACGGAGAATCCAGCCGGCGCCGCAACGGGTGGCGTGGTACGGGCGGGATAAAATTGGCCGGAGAATTGGATCTGAGCGGCGCGGCGGTCGCTCCACTCCCAAGAAAATTCGATTTCCAATCGGCATGCGACCGAAGCGGGGGTCGGAGGTGGAAACACGTTCGGATCCGGCAAGGCCAGTTGTACCGCGTTGATGATCGGCCGCTGCGAAGGGAGCGCCTCGCTCGCATGCGAGATCTCCCGAAACGCCGACCAGCGTCCGAATATGTCGAGGCCGGCGACGAAATACCGCACGGAAGTCGAACCATACGGAGGCAACGGCGTCTCCGTATCCACATAGTGAAACCGGCCCGTATCCTCACCGGGCAATTCGCCCTGCGGCGCACGGGTGAGATAGGGCTGATAACTTTTTTCAGAGAAGAAATGTTCCGTGTTGAGCCATTCCGTCTGTCCGACTTGCCGGCTGACGACCAGACCCCAGGCTTGGGGCGCTTCCGGTTGCCGCCATGAAATTTTGACGGCCTCGGACGCCTGTCCGTCTCGGCCGGCCGGCCGGTTCTTTCGCAACGTGCGCACCCGCAAGTCGGATGGAACCTCCGGCGCCGGCAGACCTTCAGACAGAGCGGCGAAGGTGTGCCGCTCCGAATGACCGCCGAAAAGCCCCGGAAGCTCGATGTGCCCGCTTGGTCTCAGCACATATTCCGCTTCCACTTTGTAGTCGAACTCCGTCCTCACCACCGCCGCAACGACCGACGGATCGAACGGTGGGACAAAATCGTACGTGCCATAGCCCAGCGCCAGCGAAGCGAAACTATCGCCGCTGATCTGCAAAAGTACGCCGGCCA
>JAIWOH010000196.1 GCA_020216985.1 Nitrospira sp. | reverse complement strand
CGACGGGGAACCTCGCGATTCCCGATGTCGTCGGCGCCACCCCCGCTTGATGAATTCCCGACACAGTCCGTTCGGCAACATACGCCGGCTGCCGATCGGCCGGATTCCAGGAATGATCGTCGCAACCTTCCAAACATTTCTGAATGTCAACCAGTAGGCTTCCCGGATCGGTCGTCAGATACTGGACGTATCGATCCGGCCTGGGCGCTTCCCAAACCGGCGTGGCAAGCGGGGCCGCGCCAAGATCCGGCACGGGTGGTTTGAGATAATATCCGATCAGGAGCCGTTGGAACGAAGCCATATCCGGCCTGGTCGGCGATGACGCAAAGCCCTGCAACTCCCCGCTATAGGCCGTCGTGACGCCGGGTGGAAAGGGCAAGCCGACGATCTGCACCAGTTGCCAGTCTTCCGCGTTGACGACACTGTGGGCGGAAACACCCATGACGCCAATAACCGTCCCGGCACCGGTGCAATGCAGCGACGCCATGAACGGAGACCTGAACCTGGCCGTGCCGCTTGCCGACAACACTTGGCCGGCTCCCGGCAAAGCCCGTCCATTACGGTCGCGGGGCTCCAGCCTCAGGCTTTGGCCTGCGGCGAGTGTCACCTGCACGTCGAGCACGTACATCTCGGTTGAAAACGGAATGTCCGCCGCCCCGGACACCACAAAAGGGGCAGCAATTAGTCTCACCATGTCGTATTTCCGGACCCGTCGATAGACACGGAACGGCTGTCGAGGAAATCCGAACTCGGGCACCATGGTCCAGCGCAACCCTACCGGCATCGCGGAAAAATCCGGCGCGTAATTGGGGGTCAGCGGCTCGCCCATCTGAAACTTTTTCAGCGCCTCCTGCGCAGCGTTGACAAACTCGGCGATCTTGGCCGTCGGGTTTTCCTGCCCCACGGACCAAGGCAACGGTTCGGCAAACAACCTGAATTGCGGCGTAACGGTGGACATGGCTAGGCTTCCCACGGAGGAGTCGGTAACAGTTCCAGGTTCAACAGGACGGCGCTCTGCTCGGTCAACCCGAACAACTCGCTCGGGGTGCGTACCATCTCGATCGTGAGCGTCTCGCGGCCGGTGATCGCCGGGCTCCGCTCAAGGAAGACCAGCGTGCGGGTACCTCCGGTGGAGCGCACAAAATGGCGGATGCGGGTCTGCCCCCTGGCCGGCCGGAGCTTGAGATGTTCAACAGTCTGCTGTTCATAGACGACGAACGCCGGGTCGAGGACTTCGTTTCGCTCGTTGACCACCGTTCTCTTCAACGGCTCGCGTCTGAAACGCCACAGAGGCTCGGTGGCATTGATCAGGACCGCATAGGGGTAGTGTTGTCCGCCGGCTTCTCGCCAGAGAAGCGTGAAACCTGTCGTCTCGGTGTCATCATCCAACGGCATGCCGGCGGCCAGAAGGGCATTTTGGATTTCCACGTCGGCGGCACCCACGACCGGGGGACCGCCTCCGCCGGGAACCGGCAAGCCTGTCACGTCGGCCGACAGGGCCCGGTGACGGATCGGATAGATCCGGTGGCTCTCGGCAAAATCCGTCACGTCTGCATAACGGGAGGTTTGGAACGTGAGTCGATACAGCGGCGTCACGGCCTCACCGGGGGCAACCGCCTCCGGCACCGTATATTCCAAGTCAAAGACATAGGGCGTCAGCGGCTTCAATTCGAAGGGTGCTTGATACACCGCGTGGCCGGTAAAAGTATGCGAACCGCCCGCACAGGGGAAGAGACCCTCCTCGATCAACCTCAGAACCGTCTCGCGGTAGGGTGACAGCACGCCGGCCGGCGTCTCGGCCAGCGTATGAATCACTTCAGGGCTCCGTGCGACCGGCGCTCCGTCCGCCCCTCGGATCACCGCCCGCAGTTGCTTGCCATAGGCCTCCACCAAGCGGAGGACGGCCGGGTCGTTGAACACAACCTTGAGCGGGTCCGCGAAGAAGTGGAACCGCTCGTCCATGCCGGGCGTAGCGCCCAGCACATAGGGAGCGAGTTCTCTGGGAACTTTATCATCGGTGCGGAACGCGAATTCCTGGGTTTGCGTTCGATTGTACACTTCTCCTTTGGTCGGGTGCGTCGCGACGACGGTGTACCCGGCCGACAATCGATAGACCGTATTGGGTTTCAAGAGAGGACGCGGCGTATTGTCGTTGAGATACCCGATCAAGGTTTCCCTGTCGGTTTCGATGCTCTCGGTCACCGTGGCGTGGTGCCGGACTTCGCCCATCGTCAAGGTTTCGACGAGCGCCACGAACATGGACGGAAGCGTATCGGTGATCAACGCCGTCGAGATCCGGATCTTGCGGGTTTCAGGTTTTGGTTTAACTGAAAACAGAATTTTGTCGTACGAGGCAAATCGAGGACCGAAGAGCAACCGGCTCACCGACGTTACATCGGATCGCCAGGGCCCGGCCGAATCGAGCCAGCGCGCTGGCAACTGGCTCGGGCCGGCCAGGGCCGTAGGCGCCAGGGCGCTCAGAGGATGGGTCGCCACGACCCGATCCATCCCGTCGATTTCCAGCACCTGAACCTTCCCGTAAAATTTGCCGTAAACGGCGCCACAGAACATGACTTCCTCACAGGCATCGGTGTCAAACGTCACATAGGCGCATGTCTCTCGTTCCCTCAGATAGTTAGCGAGAATGTCGGGGTTTAGTCGTGCCGGATCATTTCCCTCTCCTTGCGCCACCCGGCGTCGTTCGGCATACGGCAATTGGAGGGCGCGGTGACAGCGGTCGTCGGACGGAATGTCCGGCCTGGTCCTCCCCCGTTCCAGACACACTTCGAGAAGCAGACCGGTAAAATACCGGTTGGTCAGTATCAGATGCTGAATCCCCGTCGCCGTCACGCGGATCGACGCCTGCTCGGTTCCTTTTCCAGAGGCCGGCCGCCAACGGACTTTGCCCACCACACGACCGGCTCCGTCGTAGGCATACACCGTCAGGGTGGTTTTCGGCTGGTTCTTGGACCAGATCTTTAAGGTTACAGTTTGCGCGGGGTCGCCAAGCACGTCGATGCGCATGTATTCGCGCAGGGAAACACCCCGATAGCCGCCGATGTCCCGCATATGGGTACGCAGGGGATATCGGCGATTGACGACAAACTGCTGTTCCGAAATGAATCCTCCTTCCCGCGAGGCAAACACGTTTTTCTTCGTGGCGGCGCTGTAGATCGCCAGCGCGCCTTCCACCTTGAAGGGATTGGGCATGTATTTACGCTCCAGGGAAAACAGCTCGTAGCATTTCTTGCTCAGAGATGCGGGCCCGGTCTCGACGAGACCGCTGCCGGTCTCGTCGCCGATGATCTGGGCTGGCACCTCATAGGGGAATCCCAGTTCGGCCAATAACAGGTCCAAAGTCGAGGGCCCGGCGCAATGTTCAGGACCGGAGACTCCCATCACGGTACGAGGCGGCTCCACCCGCACGGTGTCGGGCGGATCAGGATAGGCGACGCCGCGCAACTGCCAGCCCTGTATCGACGAGCCGAGCGGCTGTCCGCAGAAGGTATACAACACGCGCGCCGGCGGGGCCGCTCTCTTGCAGACGTCGCCCCAGCGCACCGTAATGTTTTCCCGCAGGTCGGTGGACCGTTCCACGGCGTATTCCGCCGCCGTGGGCACCCGGCTGAACAGAGCCAGATCGATGGCCGTATCCGCGCCGTTGGGCTGGTGGGGCCGGTCAAGCCGCCAGGTGATCGGCGGTTTCGTTCCGGAATAGTTCGCGCCGTTTTCCGTCAGTGTGAGACTGTTGAGTGTGTATCGAAGTCTGACATCACCGCTCAACTCATACCAGCCGCCGGACGGACGTCCTGGCGCGGGTCTGGCATCTTCCGTGAAGGTATTGGCATTAAAAGTAGCGGCCAATTCCGGCGCAAAGGACATTTGCAGGACGATGACCGAATCGATCGGCACGCTGAGCAGATCACCGGCCGCAGGAGCGGCCCCGGTGATCTCTTTAGCGTTGCCCAGACTCGCGTCGATGGGTTTTTGATTCGATGCTTGTCCCGACACCAAGACCGGCGAGTAGCTTTGCAAAAAGACGCCTCGCAGCAGCGCGGGCGGCGTGAGGTCGAAGTCTTCCGTACCGATTTCAATGCCGACGCAGGCGGAAATCGAAAAGAAGAAGAAACTGACGCTGCCGCAGATTTCGCCTCGCAGATAGGTCTTGTACGAGTCGTCGGGCCGCTGTGAAATCAACGCGCTGAACTCGCCGCGTGCGCCGATGCTGATGATGAGCAGCCGCAGTTCGCCTTCGAGCCGCATCGTCCCGACAATGATGAACGGCGAGAACGCCACACCGACGTGCAACGCGGCGGAGATCCGAAGATAGATCGAGCCGGGATCGCCAAGCAGAATGGAGGCCTCGATGCCGGCCGCGATGGCCACACCGGGGAGAACTTTGTCCCGCAAGAACTCCGGCACCCGGCTCCCGTACTCGGCATAGACCAGCCGCTTGCCCTGCAACATAAAATAGGCGCTGCCGCGCACGATGTTGAGGATTTCGGCGGAGGCAGGCTGGGCGATCGTGCCGAGATAGAAGTGCCAGTCGGCCCCCTCCCTGAGATTGAAAAAGATTTCGATCGGGATCGCGATCTTCAGCAACTCCTGGATCTCGAAGTTGATCATCACCCCGACCGTCACCGTCCCCTTGCCGAAATCCAGGTCGATGATGCCGATGATGCCGACGCTCAACTGATTGGGATTGTCACCCACTTTGGGCGGCGCGCTGATCATTTTGATTTTCACCATGATCAGAATGCGCGGGCCCGGCAGTTCGAGCACGAACATGCCCTGAAAATTGATCAGAATTCCGCCTTCCAACGTGCCCAAGACCGCACCGACTCCGAAACTCCAGCGGTCGAATTCAGGCCCCCAGAGACGCTTGTCCGGAGTGCGCGGCGGAGGCGGCGCGTAGAGGTTGTAGGGTTCGCCTTGGGCTTTGATGAGCCACTTGAGCGCGGGCCCGACGGCCTCGGTGGGGTTGCGTGGATCTTCCAGACGCCGGTAGTGCATGGCGAACAAGCCGGAAAGACCGAACAGACCGATCCCCGACTGGCCCAGCACGATCGGCGTCGGAAACTCGACGATCAGGCCGACAAACACGGCGACGGCTTCACGCCCGCTGCTGTTGTCTTTGATGGTGCCGACGGCGACATTCCCGGCGATGCGGAGCTTCAGCGAGACCAGCGTAAGGTCCAATCCGCCTTCGATGCCTTTCGAGCGGATGCTGTTGCCATTGGAGTCCGTCACGTCCGCATCGACGATGTTGACGAAACCGTTCCCGATGAGAACGCCGGGAATATTGACTCGAACACCGCTGGGCAGAATTTGAGGGACGCCGACCGGATCAAGCGGAATCTTCACCTTGAACCGATCGACCGTGATGACGCCGAGATCCACCTTGATGGCGAAATCGATTTCGAGCGTGACCGGATTGAACCGCGCCACACGGGCGCCCACGATGCTGAACAGGTTGCCGAGCGGGTCCGGCAGGCGGAACAGGCTGGGATCGGAGAGGTCGAGGTCGTAGCCCTTGCTTTGATCAAAGATCGCGGTATACACGACCTCGCCAGCCGGTCCGCGGGCGATGTTAAACCCGATGGCTTTGTACCTGGCCTTCAGCGGCGGAGGCAGCGGAGCGGGCGCACCAGGGAGTCGATCGCGGCCAATCCCCAACGACTCCACCACGATGTCGAATTCCACCCCGTAGTCGAGAATGACGGCGAAATCCCACCGCTTGGGACCTCCGTCGGCCGGCTTGATCCACTTGAAGCGGCCTTCGCCTCCATAAAGGATGCCGCGTCTGGTTCTGAAGACGTTCAGGCCTCCGATCGCGACCGGCACCGCCACGCTCACGCCGAGCGCCACCCAGTTACCGGCATCCCGACTGTTGCCGGCAGCGGATTCAGCGGCGCTGTTGATAATGGGCGCAAAGAGCATGAGCGCGCCAACGATGTTCTTAAACCGGTCGTCGCGAGCGGCATTGTTGTCGAAATGCAGGAGTCCGTCCCGGTCCTCCTCGTCGGAGCTCAATTGCAAAGCGACGGTCGTTTCGTCGGCCGCCCGGTCCCACTGGTAGATCAATTTAAAATTCAGGATCCCGTCGTGGCTTGTCCAGGAGGTGTCACCTTCTTCCGGAGGCGGCGCTCCCTCCCTGCGCAGTTTTTGTTCCAGATCGGATTCGAAATCGATACTGCCATACAACTCGAACAGCGCCAGCTCGCCTTGGTCGATCTTGATCCGGACTCCAAGGTGCTTGATGGCCGGAGGCAGCCGGTCCGGCAACGGGGCTGCATCGGGTGTGGGCGGAACAAGCACCGGCTCTGAGCCTGACCCTCCGGACGGCGGAACATAGATGCTGCGCCGCACCCTGGCCGTCAGCGTATGCGCGCCCGTACCGCGCAAGGTAAAGGTCACGCGCACGGTTCGGTTGGCCGGGTCCGCTGGATTTGCAGGATTGGGAAGCGGGTCGCCGGCGGAACCATGGCCGTGCGGAGTGGCCGTGATCGACACGCCTGGATACCGGGCGGTTAGTATCTCTTGGACAGCCTGATTTCGCCGTTCGGAGAGCGCGAGGTCTCGTGCGGCGTTGCTGGGATCATTGCTTGCGTAACCATCCAACTGAATACTCTGGACGGTGGAAGCCTCCGGGAAGTTGAACGCGCCAAGAGTGCGTTCGAACTCAGTGTCGCCGCTCGTGCGATTAAGATACCGGGGCAAATCCGTCTCATTTGGCCGGTTGAACTGAAATCGGATAAACTGCGCCGCCACAGAGCCGGCCGATATGGCATCGTACTGAGTTTCGATATCCAGGTCGTTCCCTTCGCCGACGTCCAGCACAAACCGCCGCTGGTTCCTGATGGTTCGAAGAACGGTCGAGCTGCCGTGATTCCGAACGGTGACCGTGAAGGATTCCCCTCCCTCCACTCTGAAATGGGCGCTCGTGCCCTCTTCTCGTTCCTTGATCAGGTCATGTCCGCCGATTCGCCCGCCAGTCACCTCATACTGAAGCGCCGGCAAGAGATGGGCGTCGGAACGGCGATCGGCTTGGGTGCCCGAGGGAGGAGCCGCCGTCGTACTCGCCGCGACCACGACGCGCAGGTATTCGCGATGGCGCCGCGGTGTTCCCGCGCGACCGTCGGTAACCTTGATAAACACGTCATGAGTGCCGGGATCATTGAACGCGACCCGGCGCGCCGATCCATCCCATAGATCGGCGCCGGCGGCGCGGACTTCTATGGTGTAGGGCGGCGTACCTCCTCCAATTTCCAGATGCAGCACGTCCCCCTGCATCAGATTGGCGAGCCCGGGCGGGTCGCCGGCGGGAGGAGCATCGAGCGAATCGTTGACGACGCCGCGACGGAACTCGACTCTGGTAGGTCCATGAAAAAACCGAGGCGTGACGGAAAAAATCGTGAGCGCGAGGTCGGGATAGACGTTCAATTCCGCTTCGAACGAGACTTTGCCATTGAAAGAGAACAGGGCGTCGGCCAATCGAGCCGTGAAGCCGACCCCCTGATCGTTCGAGTAGTAGAGCAGAAGCTGCTTGATGTACAGCCCTTCCCAGTCCTCGCCGACTCCGAAGTGCTCGAGAATTTCCGGCGGCGTCGCTTCGGGGCTCGTATCCAATATGACTTCGTCGATACTGAAGGCGAAACTGCCGGAACGGTGCAAGGCGACGCCCGGCTCCATATTGATGAATTCGCCGACGCCCAGATCATGCGGGCCGTCGAATCCCGCCGCCCCCCAGGCCTCAAGGCGAAACTGCGGACTCAAATCGTTGTCATCGTCGCCCTGGCTGTAACTGAGCAACACTTTCGGCAGACGAATTTCCACCGGCTTGCCGGCAAATCGCGGGTCGGTGTTTTGAACCACTCTCCGCGTCGTCGGATGGAGCATCCCCGGCAGCCATTCGTCGCCGAGGGAAAACGTCAGGGCGTCGACCAACAGCTCAAGGCGAAATTTGAGACCCGGATAATCCGAGACGTCGGCGGGTGTCGGCTCGGTGGGACGCAGATCATTCAGCACACCGGCCACTTGAGGCAAACTGCCGTTGACAGAGGAATTAACGACTGTGTCGATGAACGCCGCCCCGTCGCGTGGAACAACGAGGCGGAACCGCATCCGCGCCCCGTTCCAGCGAAATCGGCCGCCCCTGCCGCCCGGGGGTTCATGGATGATTTCGGTCCCGCCTCCGGGGCCATCCACCGAGCAGGTGCCATTGTAGAGAATCGCCTGCGGACCGACCTGCGTCCGCAGTTCATCGACAGAAATGATGGAGAGATAGCGCTGGATATGATCGGGGAAATCGAACCCCACGAGATAGTGGGGAGCCAACAAGTCAAAGAGACCCAGGCGCTGAACCGTCAAGGCATTCTCTCTCCCCTCGGATCATTGCCTTTCCGAGGAAGATGGATTTCAGAAAA
Source organism: Nitrospira sp. (assembly GCA_020216985.1). Taxonomy (GTDB): domain Bacteria; phylum Nitrospirota; class Nitrospiria; order Nitrospirales; family Nitrospiraceae; genus Nitrospira_D. The sequence continues at coordinate 1,574 of JAIWOH010000196.1, read as the reverse complement.
CACCGCCGTCGACCGACCGGAACCTGCGGTGGCGCCTTGATTCGATGATCTGAAATCAGGGCTGCACGTTCCTACATGCCCACGACCCGGCATCACCTCTCTTTCGGTATCCATTCTGCACATAGAAACGGGTAGCGATCTTTACCATGATGCTCACAACGATGTAAAGGATGAGGCAACGGTCTCCGGAACGAGAGCGAAATGGATCAAGAACGTACCGGATAAAGCGGTGAGGCTGAGACAGACTACGCGTCGGACGGATCAGGGTTGACCTTTGAGACTGAATTTTCGCTCCCGGACGCGGCGTCTCTCGTCAGCGAGCCGGCGATTTTCGGCGTCTTCGTGCTCACATCGGCATTTTGCGCGCGGTGCAGCAGCGCGTGATCGATCAACACCAACGCCATCATGGCCTCCGCGATCGGCGTGGCGCGGATGCCGACGCAGGGATCGTGACGGCCCTGCGTTTCGACCGTCACCGGTCGTCCCTGCTTATTGATCGAGCGCCGGGGAATCCGAATGCTCGACGTCGGCTTGAGTCCGATCGTGACGATGATGTCCTGGCCCGTCGAAATCCCGCCGAGAATGCCTCCGGCGTGGTTGGTGACAAACCCTTCGGGCGTGAGTTCGTCGCCGTGTTCGGACCCGCGCTGCGCCACCGATGCAAACCCGGCTCCGATTTCGACCGCTTTCACCGCGTTGATGCTCATCATGGCCCCGGCCAGGTCGGCATCCAGCTTCGCATAGACCGGCGCCCCCCACCCCACCGGCACGCGCTCGGCCACCACCCTGATCTTCGCCCCGACCGAATCACCGGACTTCCGCAGCTCGTCCATGAACGATTCGAGCGTACCGACGATCCCGTCGTTCGCCGCAAAAAAGGGATTGGCGGCAACGGCCTCCCAACGTTGAAACGGAATCTCGATCGGCCCAAGCTGGGTCAAGTGGCCGCGAATCACGACTCCATGGGTCTGGGCCAGCCATTTTCTAGCGATGGCTCCGGCCGCCACTCGCACGGCGGTTTCCCGCGCCGAGGCTCGGCCTCCGCCACGGTGATCCCGAATCCCATACTTCTGCCAATAGGTGTAATCGGCGTGCCCGGGCCGGAAGGTATCGATCAGATTGCCGTAGTCTCGACTCCGCTGGTCTTCGTTGCGGATCAGGAGAGCGATCGGCGTGCCGGTCGTCTTTCCTTCGAAAACGCCGGAGAGAATTTCAACCGTATCTGATTCCTGCCGTTGCGTGACGTGGCGCGAGGTGCCGGGTTTCCGCCGATCGAGATCGTGCTGAATATCCGCGACGGACAGTTCCAACCCGGGCGGACATCCGTCCACCACGCAGCCGATCGCGGGCCCATGGCTTTCGCCGAACGAGGTGACCGTGAAGAGCCTGCCGAACGTATTGCCGGCCATGAAGACTACTCGACCAAATCCAGCTTGATGCGCAGCTCTTTCAACTGATCGGCGCTCACCGCCGACGGCGCGTCGGTCAGCGGACATTGCGCGCGCTGCGTCTTGGGAAACGCAATCACGTCGCGGATGGACTCCGCGCCGCCGAGCAACATGACCAACCGATCG
>JAIWOH010000195.1 GCA_020216985.1 Nitrospira sp. | reverse complement strand
AGGCCGAACGCGATCCCGCCGTGAGGCGGCGCGCCGAAATCCAGCGCCTCCAGCAGGAACCCGAACTTGGCCTGAGCCTGCTCCTTGTCGATGCCGAGCAGATCAAGAATTTTGAGCTGGACCTCGCTGCGATGGTTGCGGATGCTGCCGCCGCCGATTTCGTTCCCGTTGAGCACCATGTCGTAGGCCTTCGCCCGGACTTTCAAAGGATCGGAATCCAGAAAGGCCAGGTCTTCGTCCATCGGCGCGGCGAAGGGGTTGTGCATGAACACGTACCGTTTTTCTTCCGGCGAATAGTCGAGCAGGGGGAACTCGGTGACCCAAAGCGGCTTCCACGACGTCTTGTCGATCAACTGCAATTCTTCTCCCAGAAGTAACCTGATCCGGCCCAGCACGTCGTGCACGACGGCCGGCTTATCCGCGCCGAACAGGACCAAATCTCCAGCCTGGGCCTCCGGCAAGGCGGCTCTGAACGCCGACGCGTCGAGAAATTTGGCGATGACCGATTCCACCCGGCCCTCTCCCGTCACCTTGAGCCAGGCCAATCCCTTGGCGCCGAAACTCTTGGCGGTTTCTCCCAAGGCGTCGATTCTCGTCCGGGACAGAGCCGCGCCGCCCTTGACGATCAGCGCCTTGACGATGCCCCCCTTCGCCGCCGCCTCTTGAAAAACTTTGAATCGGCTCTCCACACCGAACGCCGTCAGGTCGTATAGCGGCATGTCGAAACGCAGATCGGGCTTGTCGGAGCCGTAGCGTCCCACCGCTTCGGCGTAGGTCAGGCGAGGAAACGGCGTCGGCAATTGCACGCCGCCCGCTTCGCGGAACATCGTCACGATCATCCGCTCCATCAGATCCATCACCTGTTCGCGATCGACGAACGACAGTTCGAGATCGATCTGGGTGAACTCCGGTTGTCGATCGTTGCGAAGATCCTCATCCCGAAAACAGCGGGCGATTTGATAGTACCGATCGACGCCGCCGACCATCAGAATTTGTTTAAAAAGCTGCGGCGACTGGGGCAGGGCAAAAAACTGACCGGGATTGACCCGACTCGGCACCAAATAGTCCCGCGCCCCTTCCGGCGTGCTCTTGGTCAAGATGGGCGTTTCGACCTCGAGAAAGCCGTTGGCGTTGAGAAATCCTCGGGCGGCCTGCGCGACGGCGTGCCGCAAGGCCAGCAACCGTTGCATCTTCGGACGGCGCAGATCGAGATACCGATATTTGAGGCGAATGGCCTCCGTCACCTCGGCCTCGTCCTCGATGAGAAAAGGCGGCGTGTCGGCTTCGTTCAGAATCTCCACTTCGTCGGCGAACACTTCGATCTCACCGGTGGACAGATTTGGATTCTTGGATTCTTCCGGACGAGCCGTAACCCGGCCGGCAATCGACACGACGCACTCGCTCCGCAACGCATGGGCGGCTTTATGCACGGCGGCATTGTGCTCGGCATTGAACACGACCTGGGTGATACCGGTCCGGTCGCGCAAATCGATGAACATCACGGCGCCGTGATCCCTCCGCCGCTGAACCCAGCCGTTCAACACCACCGACTGCCCGACCTGTCTCTTCGTCAGCTCCCCGCACCGATGTGTCCGCAGCTTCATCATTACGCCACTTTCGTTTTCTTCGAACGGGCCCAGCCCTCTCGTCGAACAGGGCGTTTCGGGCGGACGGGCGCTCCCTCTCCTCGCTCAACCATCTCGACACGTTCCTCGACCAACGCCCGCAGGGCGTTGGCTTCCCGATCGGTCAAAAACCGAAACGCTCCCGACTCCAGCCGTCCCAACGACAACGGGCCCATTTTCACCCTGGTCAGCCGAATGACCGGATGGCCGACCGCTTCCAACATCCGTTTGACTTGATGCTTGCGTCCCTCGCGAATCGTAATCTCCAGCCAAGAATTCTGCTCCGCTTTCCCGACTTTTTTCACCTGGGCCGGCGCGGTCATACCATCATCGAGCCGCACCCCCTCCTCCAATCGTCGGATTTCATCGTCGGTCAGCACGCCTTTCACTTTAATGAGATAGGTCTTCGCCACCCCGTAACGAGGATGAAGCAGGGTCTGCGCCAACGCCCCATGGTTTGTCAACAACATGAGGCCTTCGCTGTCAAAATCGAGACGGCCGACCGGAAAGACACGGACCGATACCCCGCGAAGCAAGTCCTTCACGGTTGGTCTGCCACGGGGGTCGTCCAGAGTGGACATGACGTGTTTCGGCTTGTTCAACATGAGATAGACGAACGGCTGGACAGCGCGGAGATGTTTTCCATCTACCTTAACGTGGTCGCGCGAAGGATCGACCTTCGTCCCCAGCTCCGTCACGATCTTCCCGTTGACCGTGACCCGTCCCGCCGCGATCAGTTGCTCCGCCTTGCGGCGGGACGCAAGCCCCGTCCCGGCGATGAGTTTTTGCAGCCTGACTTCCACCCGCTCTGCCTTCTCCTCTCAAGATTGGAAGCAGTCCTACTCCCATTCGATCGTAGCGGGCGGCTTCGAGCTGACGTCATAGACCACCCGGTTGACGCCTTTGACTTCGTTGATAATCCGATTCGACATCCGGCCCAGCACCTCATCGGGAATCTTCGCCCAGTCGGCGGTCATGCCGTCTACGCTCGTGACAGCCCGAATCGCGATGACGTACTCGTAGGTCCGCCGGTCGCCCATGACGCCGACAGTTCGGACGGGCAACAACACCGCGAACGCCTGCCAGATGTCTCGATAAAGGCCGGCCTCGCGAATTTCCTGATCGACGACGGCTTCGGCCGCGCGAAGGATCGCCAACCGTTCCGGCGTCACCGCCCCCAACACGCGGATTGCCAGCCCTGGCCCCGGAAACGGCTGTCGCCAAATAATCTCATCCGGCAACCCCAATTCTTTCCCCAACACCCGGACTTCGTCTTTGAAAAGTTCCCGCAACGGCTCGATGATCTTCAGGCGCATCCGCGCCGGCAGTCCACCGACGTTATGATGCGTTTTAATCGTCGCCGACGGTCCTTTGAAACTGACGCTCTCGATCACGTCGGGATAGAGCGTCCCCTGCACGAGATAGGCCGCGTCTTTCAGTTTCTTGGCCTCCGCCTCGAAATGCCTGATGAATTGCCGACCGATGATCTTGCGCTTCCGTTCCGGGTCCGTCACGTTTTTGAGAGCGGCCAAAAACTGCTTCGTGCCGTCGATGACGCGCAGGTTGAGGTGCATCTGCGAGGCGAACGTCTTCTCCACCTGCCGACGCTCGCCGGCTCGCAACACGCCGTTGTCCACGAAGATGCATGTGAGCTGGTCGCCGACGGCTCGGTTCGTCAGCGCGGCGGCGACCGACGAATCCACGCCGCCGCTCAGCGCACAGATCACCCGGTCCCGCCCGACCCGTTCTCGGATTTGCCGGACGGCCGTCTCGACGTAGGACTGCATGGTCCAGGTCGGTTTGCAGCCGCAAATTTCAAAGACGAAATTGCGAAGGATCGCCGCTCCCTCAGGCGTATGGGCCACTTCGGGATGGAATTGCAGACAGTAAATCCGTCGTTTCGGATCCTCCCGCTTCATGGCCGCGATCGGCGAATTGTCCGTATGGGCGATGGCGAGAAAGCCGGGCGGCATCCGTTCGATTCGGTCGCCGTGCGACATCCACACGACCGTGGAACCGTCCTTCCCGATCCCCTTGAACAGGCCGCCCGCGTCGTCGATCGCCAAGTCGGCCCGCCCGTATTCTCGGCGCTCTGATTTGGCAACGTCGCCGCCCGACAGATGGGTGATCAACTGCATGCCATAACAGATGCCCAGAACGGGAATGCCCTGATCGAGCAACGTTTTATCGACGGTCGGCGCATTTTTCTCGTAGACGCTGGAGGGGCCGCCTGACAGCACGATACCCTGCGGCCGATAAGCCAGCACCGTGGCCGGCGGCACGGTGCAGGGGAGAATCTGGGAATAGACCCCCGCTTCGCGGATCCGGCGGGCGATCAGTTGGGTGTATTGCGAACCGAAATCAAGGACCAGGATTCTATCGTGCCAGAGTTCCATTTCGATACGGTCAGGGGCGATGAGTGAAAGAGAAGGGGCCGCAACTACTCCCAATCCATCCGGTAATTCGGCGCCTCTTTGGTGATAATAACGTCATGCACGTGACTCTCGCGAAGGCCCGCGACCGTCTGGCGAATGAACATGGCGTGCTCCTGCAAATCGGCGATCGTCCTGCATCCGCAATAGCCCATCCCCGACTTGAGCCCGCCGACCAACTGATAAACCACCGCGGCCAACGGACCTTTATAAGGCACCCGCCCTTCGATTCCCTCGGGAACCAGCTTCTGAGCCGAACGCCCCGCCTGTCCATAGCGATCTCCGCCGCCGCGCTCCATGGCGCCGATCGACCCCATGCCGCGATAGACTTTGTAGGTTCTCGCTTGATAGAGCACGGTTTCGCCCGGCGACTCTTCCGTCCCGGCGAACAGCCCACCGAGCATCACCGCCGATGCGCCGGCCGCCAGCGCCTTGGTGATATCCCCGGAGAACTTGATTCCCCCGTCGGCGATGATCGGCACGCCGCTTCCTCGCAATGCCTTGGCGCAATCCGCGATGGCCGTCAACTGGGGCATGCCCGCGCCGGAGACGATGCGCGTCGTACAAATGGAGCCGGGCCCGACGCCGACCTTCACCGCGTCGACGCCCGCCTTCAACAGATCTTTCGCCGCCTCGGCCGTCGCGATGTTGCCGGCGACAAGTTCCAGAGCCGGGTGCAGTTTTTTAAGCATCTTCACGGTATCCAGGACCGCTTTCGAGTGACCGTGAGCTGTGTCAATCACGATCAGGTCCACGCCGGCCTTCTTGAGCAAGGTCACCCGCTCCTCGACGTCGGGACCGACACCAACCGCCGCGCCCACACGTAATCGGCCGTGCTCGTCCTTGCAGGCGTTCGGATACTTGATGCGTTTTTCAATGTCCTTGATCGTGATGAGCCCCTTGATCTCGAACCGATCGTTCACCACCGGGAGTTTCTCGATGCGATGCTCATGAAGAATTTCCCGCGCCTTCTCCAAGCTGGTGCCTTCCGGAGCCGTAATGAGTTTCTCCCGCTTCATCACCTGGGACACTTTCAAGTCCATGCGGCTTTCGAACCGCAAATCGCGATTGGTGAGAATGCCGACCAATTTGCGCCCCTTGGTCACGGGAATGCCGGAAATTCGATATTTGGCCATGAGATTGTGCGCGTCGCGGATCGTCTGATCCGGCGAAATCGTCACGGGATCGAGAATCATGCCGCTTTCCGACTTCTTGACCTTGTCGATTTCCATCGCCTGATCGGACGGCGAAAGGACCCGGTGAATCACGCCGATTCCTCCCTCGCGAGCGAGCGCGATGGCCAACCGTGATTCGGTCACGGTATCCATGGCGGCACTGACCAGAGGAATGTTGATTTTGATGCGACGCGACACGAAAGTCCCGGTCTCGACCTCGTTCGGCAGTACCTGGGACTTGGCCGGCACCAACACCACGTCGTCGAAGGTCAACCCTTGCCTCGGCTCCTTGTCCAGCATAATGACTCCTTCGAACGGTCAACCGTTCCACTCGATCGCATGATCACGACGGCCGGCCGTCATGTCCTCGATTTCTCAACCGACGTCACGGCTCTCGGCCTTCCGGCCGTTGAACCATCTCGTCGATCGTCTCAGCTTCCTCCTGAAGCCGTTCGCTCCCTTCCTCAGCCGGCATGAATTGCTGCACCCTGGTATTTCCGCTGTCCACGACATAGACGCTGCCCTTGGCGTCCACGGCGATCCCGTAGGGGAAGTTGAATTGACCGCCCCCGTTGCCGAACCCCCCCCACTGTGTGATGAAGTTGCCTTCCCGATCGAACTTCTCCACGCGATGGTTTCCGGTATCCGTCACATACACGTCCCCAGCGTGATCGACGGCGATGCCCCACGGCGATCGAAGTTGTCCGGCCTCCCGGGCCAGTGCGCTGCTGGCGTGGCCGGCCTCGGGACTACCGCCCCATTTGGTCAGCAATTGGGGCAACACGTTGGTGCTGGTGTCGAACTTCTGAATGCGATGATTGCCCATGTCCACGACGTAGACCGATCCGTCGTCCTGATCGACGGCGATGCCGCGAGGAAAATAGAATTGGCCGTCTCCGCTTCCGAAACTCCCCCAGGCCATGATGAATTCGCCGCTCATGTCGAATTTCTGCACGCGGAAGTTCGCGCTGTCCACGACATACACGAATCCTCGCACGCGATCGATCGCGATGCCCCACGGGGCATTGAATTGTCCTTCGCCGTTGCCGCGCGAACCGAATTTCATCAGGTAGCCGCCCAACTTGCCGTCGAATTTTTGAACCCGGTGATTGTTCGTATCCACCACCCAGACGTCGCCGTTCCCGTCGCAGGCGATGCCGGTCGGATTATGGAAGTTGGCGTTAGCCGATCCGAAATTGCCCCAGAGAATGATGAAATTCCCGGCGTTGTCGAACTTCTGAATGCGATTGTTGCCGTTGTCGACCACGAACAAACAACCCTGCTGATCGACGCACAGGCCGTACATCGGCGCCATGAACTCGCCGCCGTGGAGCAGCGAGGCGCCCCGCCCCGGCTTTCCCCACTTGGCGACGCACACGTAGCCGGACGTATTGAGGAGAATGGTGGCGCTGGCAGGCGTGGAAATGTTGTTGCCCACGTCTTTGAACCACACGTAGATCGTTTTCTGCCCGTCGCCGGGGGACAGGATGAAGGGGATCGTCGCGCCGAACTTCAGAGCCGGTTCCACCTCGACCCAACCGGGAGTACCCGCCATCGGCGTCAAGGGGCTCTCGGAGATGAAATAGGCTCCCACGCCGGTATCGATATCGTTGGCTGAAATGGTGACCATCACTTCCGGTGAATTGGTCATGAACGCGCCGTGGTTGATGACGGCATAGGGATTCTGCGGCGCCGTAATGTCGATGAGCACCGGCGTCGCCGTGACTTCTTCGGACAAGGAGCTTTCCCGTCCGTCTTCGAACAACGCCGTCACGGCGTAGAAATAGGGGACGTCGTTGGTCAAGCCCGCATGGGTATAGGGATTGGTCACGCCTTCGATCTTCGTCGCGCTCTGCGTCGTCAGATGCGGCGCCGTCCCGAAATAGAGATTGTAGGAGACCGCTCCCGGCACCTCCAGCCAACTCACAAACACTTCGGTATCCCCGGCCTTGGCCGCGACGCTGCGCGGCGGCGGGGTATCGTCCCGGACAACCTGCGTCGGCTCCTCTTTTCCTCGATTCAGCTCTTCTTCGGTGGGAACGAACTTGAGCACGCGGTTGTTGCCGCTGTCGACCACATAGACTGCACCCTCCTTGTCCACGGCGACGCCGTAAGGGAAATTGAGCTGCCCTTCCGCCCGTCCGCGATTTCCGAAGGCGCATAGAAACGTTCCGTTGCCGTCGAACTTTTGAATGCGATGGTTGCCGCTGTCGACCACGTAGACGTTGCCCAAGGCATCGCACGCGATGCCCCACGGAGCCTTGAATTGGCCGGGCCCGCTTCCTTCTCGACCCCACTTGGTCAGGAAACTTCCCCTCGCGTCGAACTTTTGGACCCGATTGTTGCCTTCGTCCGCCACGTAAATGTTGCCGACAAAGTCGACCGCCACGCCGCGCGGGAAGAAAAAGGCACCGTCAAAACTGCCGTCGCGTCCCCATTTGAGCAAAGGCTGGCCGTCGGGCTGGAACTTCTGAACGCGGGCGTTGCTTGTGTCGGAGACGTACACGTTGCCGTCCGAATCCGTGGTGACTCCCCAAGGCACGTCGAATTTTCCCATCTCGGCTCCGCGCCAGGCGAACCCGAACTTCCCCCAGGCTTTTTGCACGTTGCCTTCCAAGTCGAATTTTTGAACCCGATTGTTGCCGCTGTCGGCCACGTAGAGGACGCCCTCCGGTCCGACGGCCAACCCGCGAGGATAATAAAACTGCCCTTCCTGCGAGCTCGGCTCTCCGCCCCACCGAGCCAAAAATGTTCCGGTCTTGTCGAACTTTTGGATGGAATGATTATCGGTATCCGCAACGTAAATATTGCCGTCCTTGTCGATCGCGATGCCTGTCGGCGAGCTGAATTCCCCGTCCTCACCGCCCTCTTTTCCGATCACCATGGCCAACAGATAAGGAGAGGGCACGGCCATGACTTCCTGCGACTCGGGGCTTTCGCCCTTGGGCGTCACCACGGTCACGACATAGTGGTAGCAGGTGCCGTTGGCGAGATCGTCATGCACAAAGGGGCTGGTGACACCTTCCAAACAAGCCGCCTTCTCCTTTTTGACGCCGATGACGGTCTTGAAATCCTCTTCGCTCGCGATGGGACGGGTGAGTTCGGAAAACTTGATCTGCACGCCCTTCGTGGTCTGGAAATAGAGGTTGTAATACATGGCATCCGGCACGGGGTCCCAGGTGATGGTCACCCGCCCGTTTCCGGATTTGGCCTTGACATTGACCGGCGCAGGAGGCGGTGTTTCCTCTTCCGCTACCGGCTCGCCCCCTCCCCACTCACTGTGAATGCCGTCAATCATGAGCCCTCGCACGAGCCCCCGACGGCCGAACCCGAACAATTCATCCCAGAGCCACGACTTCGCCACCGCCATCACCTCATGGATCCTGGTCGATTGATTCAAAAAACAAGGGATGTTTCAATGATTTAGAAATGGATTGTGGAGTCTAACAAACCGCCAAAAAGAGAGTCAAGGAACGGCCCGCCGAGGAGCACCCTCGGCCGACCGGCTTTCATGGTGAAACCGAAAGGTCTTGCACGGAAGAACTCATGTCTGTTCAACCGGCTCGTCAAGAAACATTCCGTCCGGCTCGGCATCGGCAGTTGGGAGTGCCTTCAACTCCGCTTCCAGCGCCGTTTCGATCTGATCTCTTTCAGCCTGATCTTCTTCAACGACCGCCTCGGCTACCGCACCGGCTCGATCAGCGAGCGCGTCGGCTCCGACCATATCGGCAGCGTGAGCGGAGCCGTTCGTCGCGAATTTCTCGGCCTCGTCCATCGGCAGCGTCGTCTGTTCCGACTCGCCCAACTCTTTGAATTCCCGAAGCGGCGGCAATTGCGAGAGATCGTTCAACCCGAAATGCTCAAGAAAATACTTCGTCGTCCCGTACATAATGGGGCGGCCCGGCACTTCCTTGCGCCCGACGATTCGAACCAGTTTCCGTTCTAAGAGAGTCCGCACAACCCCCGACGTTTCGACTCCGCGAATTTCCTCGATTTCCGCCTTCACGATCGGCTGCTTATAGGCGATGATCGCCAGCGATTCGAGCGCCGACCGCGACAGCTTCGCCGTCGATTTCGATTTATCCAATCGCTTGATCCAGGGCGCATATTCCTGCTTCGTGACCAGTCGAAATCCTCCGGCGACCTCTACCAGACGAATCCCCCGCCCTTGCCTCCCCAATTCCTCCTCAAGCATACCGAGCGCCTCGGACACCTCCGCTTTCGTGACGTCTCCGATCACCGTCACAAGTCGTTGAAGCGACAGCGGCTCCTGCGACACGAACAACAACGACTCCACAAGGCCCTTCAGCTCGCAGATTTCGAAGGTTCGTGTCGCCGTTTCATGGCCCGGGCCGGATCCGCCGCCCGGAGAATCGCCGGCCGACGCGACCTCGGACGGCTCAATCGCCGATTCAGCCGATGCGAGGTTCATCTCATCGATCATTGGAGGGACGTCTCCCTTTTATTATTTTATTCTATGTCGCCGGCATCGACTTCGGCGGGATCGGGCACCAAGGAAAAGGCCCGAGATACCAAAATCGGTCCGAACAATCTCGCTTGAAAAACCCGCGCCACACGAAGCCGGATCAATTCCAACATCGCCAAAAACGTCACGATCACGACCAAGCGATGGGTCGCCTGGTCGAAGAGTTCCGCAAACGGCACGGAGTCTTTTCTTTCCAGCAGCTCAAGAATTTTGTTCATTCGTTCCCGCACCGTCAGGTTATCGGGAGCAATCTCGATGAGTCGCTTCCCGGGGTCGCGGTCC
>JAIWOH010000194.1 GCA_020216985.1 Nitrospira sp. | reverse complement strand
AGAATCTTTTGAAGCGCGTCGACCAGATCGAACAGCGAGACGTGCTCCAGGGACATCTCGTCCGATTCGACGGATTCCGCGGCCGCCTTCCCACGAGGGAATAGTTCACGCCACATCTTTTCTTGCTCATCAAGTCGAGACGCCGCCTCCTTATACGCCTTGTATTCCAGCAGCCGCCGAACAAGCTCATCCCTCGGATCCGGCCCCTCTTCCTCATCGGGGGCGGCTTTGTCGGAGGGCAACAGCATTTTCGACTTGATCTGCAAAAGGGTCGCCGCCATGACCAAAAAGTCTCCCGCGACGTTGAGATTGAGCGTCTTCATCGCCTCGATGTACTCCAAATACTGCCGTGCAATGAGCGCGATCGGGATATCGTAGATATTGATTTCGTTCTTTTTGATGAGATGGAGCAAAAGGTCCAGCGGTCCCTCAAAATTCTCGATGCGGACCTGATAGGACGATTCCGTTGATTGAGAAGCTTCCACCCGGTGAGCCATGACGCTCGTTATACCAGCCCCGGAGATGGCGGGCAAGCCGGAATCCCTCTCGCCGGGGAAACACGCGGATCTTCCATGCCGTTCAGATTTTCCATGCGTAGACCAACAAAGCCGCCGCCAGCACCAAACAAACCGCGGTCACGGCATACGGGCCGAAAGAAGGGCCGGAGCCGGGCGTGGGCGACTCTTCGGAGACTCGGCTTGCGTCGGTAAAAAGCGGGGGCACGTCGAACCGCGCCTTAGCCAAATCATCCGGCCTCCTGAATACCGCGCCTGAAAAATCAGCGCTCCCCAAAAACCTGGCGCCGGAGAACACGACGGTTTCTTCAAACACGGAAAACGCAAAAAACGAATCGCGGCTGAAGATGGCTTCTTCGAAATTCGCCGTTCGGGCAAACCGACTTCCGGAGAATCCGGTGCCGGACCCGAATCTCGCCCGCTCAAAAACGGCTGCCTGTTCAAACGTGACCTCCAACAACTCCGCCATCCCGTCGAACAGAGCCCCGGCGCAATCAACCGGCCCTCGAAAGACGGAGCGATGAAACCTCGTGCGAGGCCCGAATTTCGTTTCTCGACAGTCAAGCCCCTTCATGAATGATCCTTGAACGAAGTAGGCCTCATTTTTAAAGACCGCCCCCGACAGTTGCACCGCCTCCTGAAAGGTCGATCGTGAAAAATCCACCTCCTCTTCAAAGGTCGTTCCGCGAAGATCAATCGGTTGCGCAAACAGCAGCACCCCATCAGACAGGCTGTGACGCACCGCTCCGCGCACGATCGAATCCCTGATGATCAACGTCTCACGAATGTCTCGCGACTCCCGCCTCCTCGCCTCTTCCAGTCTCTCCGGCACCGTCTGCTCGCCGCTTACGGCCCCTCGGACGGGCAAGCGATCCAAATTCAGATCGCCCTGGACAATTACACCGACCAGTTCGACTCGAAGTTCTTTCATGAGGGCATCGAGAATGGCCGTTGCTTGAACCGCCCTGGCTTCCCGTTCCGACTGCGAACAGGTCGGAGCAAGTCGTAGAACCAAACCCGCCTCTCCCGAACCAGCCGCCGTCTCCACCACGCAATCCGCGGCGGCCAAGGGGCCACTCACGAGTCCTCCTCCCCCAACAATAATCCATCCAATCATACAGCCGGCCATACAGGCCAGGAGACGGACGATGCAACGGCTCACAACGGATTTCCTGGCGGGATTTTCAAAAGAGCCGTCCCGTGAGAAGACGGGACCTTTCGTGGGCGAGCCGGCAAAAGACGGACACGCAAAGCGACCCTCCTTCACCCCCGGGGTTCGCTTATTCGATGGGTAGGACACACACGCAAAACAGAGAAGTCTCTCGATAGCGGTCGTTCTCCTGGATACCCTTCACATCTCCTCACGAAATCGGCAGCGGTCCGACTGGCGAGACTTGATCTAGAGCCGACGATTTATTCGTCGCGGTAATCATCCTGGTCATCCAAAAGATTTTCAGATTTCTCCAGGAACTCGTCGCTGTCTTCATCATCGAGATCCAGATCTTCTCCCATGTCGTCGTCAAGGTCGCCTTCCATGTCCAATTCCTCGTCCACCATCTCTTCCTCATCCAGGTCGAGGTCCTTAGGCTCGATCGGCTCGACGGCAGGGGCCTTGCGAGACGCTTTCTCATCCGAAACCACCTCTTTCGCTGCGGGCATGCCGGCACTGACCGGCTTGGCTGGAGATTTCTTCGCGGATTTCTTCGCGGGCTTCTTGGCGGCGGTCTTCTTGGCGACCTTCTTAGCGACTTTCTTGCCGACAGCCGCACTCTTCTTGGCGACTTTCTTTACGGGTTTGTTCTTCTTGACTGCGGCTGCCGTTTTCTTTTTTGCCGCGGTCTTCTTCGCCGAGGTTTTCTTGGCTGCGGCTTTTTTCTTCGCCATCTTTCGTCCTCCTGGTTGTCGTCGTGTCAATTCACGATCGCCCACGACTGATTGACGGCCACCATCTAGCATGAACGAACGATCTCTTGCAACTGCTTCTCTTCTTCCTTCGGACGACCGGCGCACACGATCAGAAACCGTGCAAGTTGCCGCACCGCCACGTCGTGCTAAGATACTTACATGCCTCAATCCAGGTGCACCGGTCGAGCGAATCCTTCGTTCATTGCTGGGCTCTCATGGATTGGACGGCGGAGAGAATCGCCGTCGCGAGCAAGGGGAACGTCTCCATGAACTGGCTCCAGACGATCGGTCTTGTCGCACTGTGGGGGACCTGCTCGACCGGCTTGACGATGGGCGGCCCGCCGCCAACGAGCATCATCATGGAAGATGGGTCGCCCTATTACGTGCCCGCTTCCGCGACCGTTTCCAGCGGCAATCCCATTCGGTGGGAGAATCCGACCCCGACTCACCACACCGTCACGCATAACGGCTGTATGGAGGAACACCGATCGTGCCTGTTTGACTCGGGACCCGTCCCCCCCGGAGGGCAATTTACCATTCCCGGCCTGCCACCCGGTCGCTATCCGTACCACTGTCGTATTCATCCCATTATGAGAGGCATTGTGATTGTCACCGACGCGCCTTCGGCGCCGTCGCAATTGTAGTCGCCATCCTCGCAACGTCTTGCGGAACGACGAACCCTTCTTGTAGGCTGCTCGCCTCTTGTCATGAAACCCCGCGCGCTCGTTCAAGAACCGATCCCGCTGACCGATGAGACGCTCAATCTCTTTGCCTGGCGCGTCCCCGACCTCGTCATCTATCAGCACCATAGCGATGAATGTTGGCTCGCTCCTCTTGATGACAACTTGCCGGTGATACGCCTCAACCAGACGGGCGTCGCCATGCTCCACGCCATGAACGGCCACACGACCGTGGGCGCCTTGTTGGAACAGTATGGAACCAAGATTTGCGGCCCGGACGGCCAACCCGGACGCTGGCACCTGGAGCGGTGGGCCACGCCGAGCTATTCCCTTTGCTACTACGGCAGCGAACCGCCCGGCGGCCACCGGCACCAGGCCAAATGGGATCTCTTGCTCCAACGAATACGGGAAGACTGGTCGGGGCAAGATGATTTCGAAGGGGAAGACCACCTGGACCACTTTCATCGCCACACCTTGACGGAACCGCACAAGGACGATCGCCATTTCGATCTGATCGAAACCACCGTCTCACACCTGTTTCGTGAGCCGACCGGCGTGCTCGGCGGGCTGACCTACGGCCGGCTGCTCATGCGGCAGATTCGTCGCCTTGGCTGGCTTTCGCCCAAACCCAAGACTATCCTCGAAATAGGAGGAGGGCTGGGGTACGTCGCGCGAGAACTGGGGAATGACCTGCTGGCGTTCGAAAAACAATCCATTCGCTACATCTCGCTCGATCTGACCAGGGCTTTCTTGCACCTTCAGATCCGACGGGCGAAAGAAGGAGGCTGGAACGCCGTCGGCGCCAGAGCCGACGCCGAAGCCCTGCCGTTTTTAGACAATTCGATCGATCTGGTCATCGACAATGAAAACATGGCTGATATGACGCCGGTCCGGCTCTCCAAACAAGAGCTGCAATCCGGCACCGGTGAGACCCCTCAGCACCAGGAGGCGCTGGATTGGATCAGACGCACCCACATTCCCCTTGACCCTGATCCCCCGGACCACGTGATCTTCAATCTGGGCCCCATCCGCTTTGTTGCGGAGCTCTGGCGGGTGCTCAAGCCAGGGGGGCGAGCGTTTCTCGCGGAATTCGGCATCGAAACCGGCTGGCCTCAACCGGTTCGATTACCGGGTCACACCGAATATGAAGTCCAATACTCCCACTTGCGACAGGTGATCCGGTGGCTTGGTTTTCAAGAGCGGTATGTCTCGCTGCCTCAATTTCTTGCCGTCAAGCCTGATACGAAAGTCCTCTGTACCGGAGCCATCTACACGATTCAGCGATTCTGCGACCTGCTCAATAAACCGTTCGCCGTCAAAGCCTATACCGAGCCGGAGTTGCAACGGGCTTTAGGCGACATGCTTCCTAAGCTCCAGGGGTGCCACTATCACGACGTGGCGGATCCGGCCTGGTTTAATCTCTTTGACTTCAAGGTCCTGCTCCTCGAAAAGCCTGGCGGCGTCTCCAAGGCGCGATTCACCGAAGCCAAAGGGTATCGCTGGTATTCCCAGTCGTAGAGCCCCGTCGATCAGCGAATCAGCAGACCATCGAATTTCTCCTACTATTTTCATAGTTTCAGATCTCTTGCTCGTGGAAGTTCTGGCGCTGACACTGGGCAAAATCTCCTCGTTCCTTCCACCAAACCCTGTTCCAAACATGAAAATTTCTTCATGATTTCATCATGGATCGTTCATATTCCCTGGATATGCTGGTAGGCAGAACTTGAAGGAGGTGATTGATCATGGCAGTTATCGTGTTTAGCGCGATTGGGGCGACGCTGTTGTTCGGAGTGCTCTATAAAGCCTTATCGGCGGGAAACGAGTAAGATCGGTGACGAACGGGTGCGAGGAACCCGCGGGTGATTACAACGGCACAACCCATCATGGCGCGGAACGGAAGCAAGCTGGGACCAACGGAGACCCGGTGCCCGCAAGACTTGGGCCGCCAGCCCTTCCGTTCCACCGATTAAACCTTCCGCATAGACTGACCGAGCACTTTTACCTGCTCTGCATCTTCATCGCCAAGTCGATCAGCACGCCCTCCCGCAGGCCCAGATCGCTGACCAGAAGCTTGGCCATTCTAAGTGTCTCCATGATCGTCCGAACGATGATGACTCCGGCGGCGATGACCTCTTCACGATTCTTCTCAAGGCCCGGGAGACCGACACGATCCGCCTTCTTGCGGCCAAGTAGCGTCCGTTCAAGCTCCAAAACCGTAGAAAGCGTGAGCGCATAGTTGTGGATGCGGGCCGGCTCATAGGCCGGCAGCTTCTGTGCCATGGCCGCCAACGTGGTGATCGTGCCGGCCGTGCCGACGACCGTCGAATCCCGATAGCCCTGCATCTTTTCGACAGCGCTTTCGACCTCACGCCGCACCCACTCCCCTGCCTGCACGATTTCTTCCGCCGTTGGCGGGTCATGTTTCAACACCCGTTCGCACAGACGCACGACCCCGATGTCGATCGAGCGGACGATGGGCTGCCCGGCCGGTCGATCGAGCATCAACTCGGTGCTCCCTCCGCCGATATCCAAGGCCAGGACGTCCGTGACACCGGCCGGAAGCCCGGAGCGAATGCCGAGCAGGGTGCGACGGGCTTCTTCTTCACCTGTGATGACCTCGATCTCGAAACCCGTTTCATGCTTCACCCGATCCAAGAATTCGTCACGATTTTTTGCATCCCGCACGGCGCTGGTGGCCACGACAGTACACCTTGCAACCCGGTGGCCGTCGATGACGGTTCTCCACTCGCGCAAACACCGGACGACGCGATCCATTGCGGAATCGCTGAGTCGTTTTGTGCGATCGACTCCCTCGCCCAGACGAAGAATGCGCCGGTCGGAATACAGCTCTTGAGGAAAACCGTGCGGAGCCAGATCGGCGATGAGAAGACGACAGGTCAGCGTGCCAATGTCGATGCCGGCGAGGCGAAGGGAAGAGATGCAAGGCCTGGTCATGCTTCGCTCTTGATGTCTTGCATTTCATCTTCCAGGTTTTTTCGAGTTTCCTTGAGGGCCTGCACATTCTGCACCAGCCGGATGATGTCGGCGTCATGGACGATCTGCTCCACAGTCGTCCCCCGCTCCTTCATCGCCACGGCCCGTTCGCCGATGTCCTTGTACAGGTCGGCCAGTTGTTGATCGACCTTCCGGATTTCCAGCCGCAGACGGAGCCGTTCCGTCTCCTCGAGCGCCCGGCCGGCCGCGTGCGCCGTCCCCAGACGCAATTTCGCAATCCCCGCGCGTAAATCATGTCTCAGCCGCTGAAGCAATCCCATGGCATTCAGGCCGACGGCGGCGCGACGGAGCCGCCCGCGCCGCCGAAACGTTCTCCAACAGTCAACTGATCGACCCGAGATCCAACTTCTCCCGCCACTTCCGCAGCATGGCGTCCCGCAGCTCGCGATGGGCCGGCGCATTCAATTCCGGATCAACCTGCAACAACGCCGCCGCCTCTTGCCTGGCTTCCGACAACAACTCGGCATCTCGCACGAGATCGGCGACGCGAAACTCCGGCATGCCCCATTGCCGGACCCCCAAAAATTCTCCCGGCCCTCTGATGCGGAGATCCTCCTCGGCGATAACAAACCCATCGTTCGACCGCACAAGCGCTTCCAACCGTTCTCCGGCCGACGACGTTTCACACGTCGGCCCCTTCGAGGACGATCCGAACGACGACGCGCCCCTGCGATCCGACAGGTTCGCCATGAGCAAACAATAGGATTGATGCCCGGCGCGCCCCACCCGTCCGCGCAGTTGGTGCAACTGTGCCAGACCGAATCGTTCGGCATGTTCGACCATCATCACCGTCGCGTTGGGCACGTCGACTCCCACTTCGATCACGGTGGTCGTGACCAGCGCCTGAATGACTCCGGCTTTGAACTCGGCCATCACCGATTCCCGCTCGGCGGCTTTCAGTCGCCCATGCAACAGCCCCACGCGGAATTCCGTCAACTCCTCGCGTTGCAGCCGCTCGGCTCCTTGAATCGCCGCCTGCAAATCGGTGCGCTCCGACTCCTCGATCAGAGGATACACGATATACGCCTGCCGGTTGTCGCGCAGCTCATCGCGCAAGATCTGAAAGGCTCGCTGGCGTTGCGCCGGCCCGAAGAGAAACGTCCGCACCGGCTTCCGTCCGGGCGGCAACATGTCGATCACTGAAACGTCCAGATCGCCGTACACCGTCATCGCCAGCGTTCGAGGAATCGGCGTCGCCGTCATGACCAGCACGTCCGGCCTATAGCCTTTGTCGACCAGCATCTTCCGCTGCAACACGCCGAACTTGTGCTGCTCATCCACGACGGCCAACGCCAAGTTTTTGAAGACGACGCCCTTTTGAATCAGCGCATGAGTTCCGATCGCCACCTGAATGTCTCCTGAAGCGAGCGCGGCCGCTTGCGCCTTCTTCACCGACGCCTTGTCTCCCCCCCGCACGAGGGTCGCTTGCACTCCCAGCGATTCGAACAGACCTGACAGATTTCGATGGTGCTGCTCGGCCAAAATTTCGGTCGGCGCCATCAGGGCCGCTTGATAACCCGACCCGCAGGCCATGACGATGGCATGGAGCGCGACGGCGGTCTTGCCGGATCCGACGTCGCCCAGCACCAGTCGATTCATCGGTCGAGGCGACGCCATGTCGCAAACAATCTCCCCGACCACTCGTTCCTGAGCGGCCGTCAGGCGAAAAGGCAGCAGGCGTCGCAGCTTTTCCACCAACGGCGCGCGCGGATCGAATCGCAGCCCTTTCTTCTCGTCCTGAACCGATCTCCGCCGAGCCGCCAACGCAAGTTGCAGCAGGAACAGCTCTTCGAATGCCAGCCGCCGATGCGCCGGGGTTTTCCCCTGTTCGAGCAGCCGCCGATCGGTGCCGGTCTTGGGGAAATGCACTTCCTGCAGGGCCTGCTGAACGGGGATGAGCCGGCGACGCGCGCGAAGCGCCACGGGCAGGCAGTCGCGCAAGTCCCGGGCGTACGTGTCCAACAACGTCTTCTCCAACACCCGCATGTGGCGGGACGTCCAACCTTTGGTTTCATGATAGACCGGCACGATCCGCCCGACGTGAAGCAGCGACTCCGTCTCCTCACCGACTGTCTCATAGTGCGCCGCCTCCATTCTCGGCGTCATCCACCCCTGAATCCCCGCGGTCACGCGTCCGCTCATCACCACGCGCGTTCCGACAACGAATATCTTTTCCAAATACGGTTGATTGAAGAACACGACCTGCAGGCTGCCCGTCCGATCTCGTACTCGGACGTCGAGCACGCTCATTCGGCGATTCCTGGTGCGCACGGCACGGCATTGCTCGATCGTTCCGCAGATCGTCGCCACCGTGCCTGGCACAAGGCTGCCGATCGGCGTCATGACCGAGCGGTCCTCGTAACGCCAGGGCACGGTCCAAAGGGCGTCTTCGACGGTCTCGATCTTCCATCGCCGCAACAATTGAATGCGTTTCGGCCCCACGCCCTTGACGAAGCGAATCGGCAGTTGCCACAAGTCTTGACGTGCCGAACCATTCGACGGTTCTTGCAAAACGGTTCGTCCCGGCATATCGCCCGGCGGGTGAGAAGCGGTTGCCATCCCGCGAAGCGCCTTCACAATCGCGGCGGCCTCCTGTAATCGACGACGCCGTTCTTGTCGGGGAAGCGACGGATGGAAATCGATGAAGATGTCCCGCAAGGCCAGCAAATGCGCTTCCACGGCTTGCGGAAACACCCGACCCGCCAACGCGGAGAGCACGTGCGCGGAGACGAATGAACCGAGATTCTTGACCGTTTCCAAGCGCGCGAATCGGTCTTTTGTGGCAAACTCAATGGGCCGAGCCACGCGCTCTATCCAATCGGACAGCGGCGCTCTGAAATCTGACTCGGTCAGAGTCTGCATACCGGAACGGATCGTAGCACAGCACCTCTTTCTGCTCAATTAGACGCGGCGCTTGTTTCCCGCCGGTTCTGCGCGCCGGTTTCGGCCGAACGCTTGGTCGGTATTCCCGTGAGTGCTACCATCCAGGCAAGAGGCCGCCATGTACCGACGCGATATTTCTCCGCTGCTCATGTGGCTCGCGCTCGCCGTCTTTCTGCTGATCGGCATTCATCCGTTTTTCCCTTCCTTTCGGGAAAAACTCGCTCCGCCGGCCTCTTCCGTGTCCGTCGAATCCGACAAGCCGATCGCCGAGCCGCCGCCTCCTTCGCTTCCGCCATCCGCCCCGATCCCCTCGACGCGCCTGATCGAATTGCCGCCGCTCCCGTTTTCCGCCTACGAGGTGCCGCTGGCCGTCATCCGTGACGATATCGAAGCGCACCGTTTCTCGCTTGCCGAGTCCAAACTGCTCGCATTGCCGAGGGACATTCGGTCGGACAAGACGAGCAGGGCGTACATCGCCGGTTTGTGGAACAACCTGGGCATTCAACAGGAGCTGCTTTACGGCACGGCCGGCTCCCTCCCTTTATTCAAACACGCCGCCGCCCTCGAAGACTCCAATCCCGTAATTCTGATGAATCTGGCCCACGCATATTGGGAGCAGCGGGACCCCGCTCTCAATCAGGAGCTGCTTGAGAAATTGATCGGCGTGGCGCCTCGCGAGCCGTTCCCTTATTTGGCTTTGGCGGACTGGTTACAGGAACACGACCGGCTCGATGAAGCGGAACGTTACCTATCTCACGCGACCGATCGTATCGGACGGGACCCCACGCTGCGTTCCTACCTTGCCTCGGTCACCACGAAAATCCATCGGAAAAAAACCGCCGAGGCCGACGCGAGGGAACAGAACGCGGATCAATAAATCCTGAGTCGATAAGCCTGAAGTATTATTGACGGTTGGTGGCAAGGCCTTTCGACATCCGCGGCAGCCGATCTTGAGAAACGGACGTCCGGGGAAACCGCGTTGTCGCCGAGGTCAAATGTCTG
>JAIWOH010000193.1 GCA_020216985.1 Nitrospira sp. | reverse complement strand
TCATAGACGGCCTCGTGTCGGACGGTCCCGTCCGATCCGGTACTCTTTGCCCAGGATCATTCTGCAACGTCCGGCGTTCTTCTTCCATCCACTGAAAGACCCGGTCTTCCCACAGGACCGATCCCTGTTTACGGTCAATCATCAGAATTTGAAAGTCAATCACACCCCCTTCTTCCCACGACCCCTCTGGGGCGGTCGCATGAAAGACGGCGGTCCCGACCGACGCCGCAACGTCTTCATCCGGAGAAAACTCATCTTCCCAATTAAGAACGCCCGTTGACGGATCCCATCCCCGCAGGATGAACAATGGGTGAGCATCTTCGGACCTGATGGGGTTCCCAATTTTTGTCAAAGTCGCCCGTCGAACCATCGAGGTGGAAACTTCAAGTTCTCTTTCGTCCCCGCCGCGCTCCGTCGGATTGAAATGCAGCTTTCCGACCCACTGAAACTCTCCGGTCTTTCCATCATAGGCGCGCAGCAGAAAACTCGAGAGGCCGGCCGGTGTCCCTCCCGCCCCTCCGGCAAAGATACGCATCGTCGAGCCGTCCGATCGCGCGCCTGGGTCTTCCTCAACAATCAATTCGTACACGTCTTCAGACAGAACCTCGCCCGAAACGGCGTCATAGACCTTCACCGTCATGGTCGCACCGGTTTCATTCTGATACCCGAACCCCGCAGCGACGACCGCTCTTTCGGCCTCCTTTCCAACCGGCTCGTGCCCCATCGCCCGCTCCCCCATCAGCACAAGACAACAGCAGACCGCCGTGATGAAGGGAAACAGGGCCCGCAATCGGACGACCGCCTCGTGAAAAGATCGGAGCACTCCGTCGATCGGCGCCATAGACGCTCCCGATAGCCTGGCGCATTCTGCAGAAGATCGAAGCCGTCGTCTATTCCCCACTGTGGCAGGATCCCCCTCGAAAGAGGGGTTCATGAGTCAGCCGGGCTTCGGGAAGCCGTTGCCGAACCCGCTCCCCCGTCTTTATAGTCTCCCCCCATGAAGCGACGGGCTTTGCTCACCGTTTTGGCCGGACTCCTGCTTTTCGAGACCGGCGCCCTGATTGTTTCCGCCGCGCCGACCGGAGCCTGGTGGATCGTCTTTCTCGTGTTCGCGCCGGCCTGCTTGGGAACGTTGGTCTGGGGGGGATTTCGATGGGCCGCGATGGCCTGCGTGATGTATGGAACGGTGGGGCTGGCGCTTGACCTCTCAACGATGGTGCACGTTCTGACGAAAGATGCGGGCGGCTGGTGGTCCCTCTCGACCAATCTGGTCAGCGGAGGGCTGAACTTCCTGTTGATCCTGATCGGCGGGCGGTCTTTCCTGGGAGGGGTCGTGGCGCAACCGCCTCCAGGATCCCGTCCTCCCAATCCCCCAGTCCCTTCCTAATTCGCAGAGCCTTGACGTGAACAAAGCCGGACGTTTTGAGCCATCGCGTCACATCGAAGACCGTATAGGTGTTGCCGCTCTCCGTAAACAAGAGCATCGACAGGGCGAAGAGACTCGCTTCCGCGGGGTACAGCCCCTCGCGGTCATGAAGGAAGGCATCGTGTATGATCAACCTCCCGCCCGGTGTCAACGCAGCCAATGCCCTGCGAAAGATCGCTCGATTGTCCTCCGGTGAATACATGTGCAACACGTTGGAATACCAGATGACGTCGTACCGGCCGGGGATGTCCTCTTTGGTAAAATCCAGCGGCAGGTAAGACAGCCTTCGCCCGGCCGGATGAGTCGCGGCGATCTCTTTCGCCACTGCCAAGGCCGCCTCGCGATCGCAGACCGTGGCGCGCAGCCGGCGGTTCTCGGACAAAAACGCCATCGCATAGGTGCCGGGGCCTCCGCCGAGATCCAGCAACGTCCCGGCCTTGCTCAGCTTCACGCGCGAGGCGATCGCCGGCGCAAGCTCCATCGTGCGGTGATGCATCGCCCACGTAAACCGCCTTCTCCAGTCCGGATCCTCCGGCGCCCCATGGTCGATCGGCAAGCCGGTCCTGACCGATTCGGGAAGTCGAATCCAGTCGGCCCAATGGCTCTGAACCAAGGCAAGATAGTCGCCGCGATAGGCCGGATGGTCGGCGTTCAACGCCGTGGCTCCCAACCTGCTGTTGCGGTAGAGTGATCCCTTTTTCCTGAGCACACCGGCCATCGCCAGATTCCGGCACAGAATTTCCAGCCCGCGCTCGCTGACCTTGAGTTTTTCGGCGAGATCAGGAATCGACCACGCGCGATCGCCGATCGCCGTGCACAGGTTCAACTCCAACGCCGCCAGCAGAACTCGCGGCAGCCGGTACGCCGACACCGCTTCTCGAAACTCATTGAAGGTAGTGATGCGTTGTTTCATCCCGCGCCGCCGATCTGGCGCCGGCACCATTGAATGAGATCCTGCACTTTGGCCGGACTCTCCACGTCCGTCGCCCGCGTAAACGTGACCGCCACGAATTCGTCGGTCATCTCCGTCGCCTCGACAAATCCGGATTGCAAGAGAAGCGGGCGAAACTTCGATACGGCCGGTTGAAGATAGTACTTGGCTTGCTTGGCCACTTCGTCTGTGCCAAGGTCCTCCGCGGTTCCCTCGGACATCAGGGCCATCACGTCATCCATCGCGATGCCATATTGGCACACCACCGTGCCGTCCGGCTTGACCTCCAGGAGCCAACCGTCATGCCCCAGATCCATCATCAGCGGCCCGCCGGAGTCGAGTGTATAAAATTGGGGAAAGGTGTCGGTCAAGGCGGCGCGGAGCCGAGCCCATGCCGGAGACATCGGATCGGTCATGCCGGCGCCCCCCGATGAAGCCCCCGACGATCTTCCTCGGCAAGACGAGCCCGCAAGAGCGTCAAGCGACGCAGGTTGTCCTCGAGTTTCGGCAACCCGTATTTTCGGTCCATCTCAACGACCTGTTCGAGCAGCAAGGCGGCGTCCCGCAACCGGCCGGTTTCTTCGTAACATTGGGCCAGTACGTAGCGGGCCCCGCCGGCGCGGAGCTCGTCACGAGACCGTTCGGCGATCGATTGACTGGTGTGGCAGCAGGCGATCGCATCGTCATACCGTTTTTGAGCCAAGAACGTGCGCGCGAGCATGCGCCATGCGTCCGCCATCCCACCCCAATCGCTCAATCGCCGCATGAGCGCCAACGACCGCTCATACCACTGTACGGCCTCGTCGAATCGTCCGGTCTCACGCGCCACCAAGCCGAGATCGGAATACAACACCGCCTGAGCCGCCTCGTCCCCCGTCCTTTTCAACAGATCCAGCGCCTCCAAATAATACGCGCGGGCCCCGTCCCATTCTCCGGCGTCGGCCCTCAAATTTCCCAAATTCGCCAGCGTCGTCCCCACCCCTCGCTCGTCGCCGAACGTCTTCTGCAGCTCCAACACTTCCTGGTAATACGCCTGTGCCGCTTCCCGTCGTCCGCTGACCGCGCAGATGTTGCCGAGATTGCCCAACGTCATGACCAGCGCCCGCCGATCGCTGCTCAGCCGGTCGCACTCCAAGGCCTTGACATAGCAGGCATACGCGTCCGTATAGAACCCGCGGGAAAACAGCTCGTTGCCCCGGCGGTTCAGTTCTTCGGACGATCCGTTCCAACCCATCACGGCGTTCCTTCCAGAAAACGCCGGACGACCGGCTTGGCCCCCCTCAGAATCGAGGCGCCGTCCCCGACCAGCAGGCTGTCAAACTCGTATTGAAGCAGACGGCGGAGTCCTTCTTTGGCTTTCGCCGCATCCGCATATTTGTCGGCGGGGAGCATGCCGACGCCCCCCGCCGGCTTGCCGATCAAGGCGTCTCCCACGATCAATACGCCTCCTTCTCGCCGGAGAAACAACGCCGATTCTCCCGGTGATTTTTGATCCTTGAGCCCGACGACCAGGACCCCGCCCGGCAGGACCTCGCCATCCCGGTACGTGACATCGGGCTTAAGATCCAGGGCGGCCGCGTCAAGAGCCGGGGCAAACAGGCGACCGCCGAACTCCGACCGACAGGCTGCCGCTTCCCGAACGTGATCCCGATTGGTGAGGATCAGGCAATCAACGGCTCCTGCTTGGCGAATCACCGCCCTGGCCTCCTCCGTCACGGGCGGCGGGTCCACCAGGATCCTGTGTTCTCCGATCACGAGAAACAACCCGTTGAAATCAAGTTGTTTCTCCTCGGAAAACCACGACCATTGCCAGACGTCGGGGAGAAGCCGCTTCATTGCGAGGCCGTCCTGCTTTCGTTCGGAGACGCCCTGTTTCCCTGTCAGAGGGCGGCGACCGTCTCCTTCACCATTTTTGTCACCTTAGCGAGAATTCCGGCGTCGGACGGCAAATCCATCACGTCGTCTTCCGACAGCGTCATGAACTTACGGTTCGGCCCTTTGGTCAACGAGATCAAAAATTGGCTGTTCGACGGCGCAACCGGAATCACAACGTGGACCGTTTCGTCTATTTCTTTCACGACCTCCAGAAATTTCCGTTTTCCTTCTTCCATCTCATCCATCGTGTCGCAGTCTCCCTCTCGGCGATATGAAGGCGGATGTCTCGGAAATCGACCACGCGGCGGACGGCATCGCACCCCGCCTCTCAGAAACCGTCGTCACGCGCGACGGCGCATGACGCCGAATCCTAGCACGGCATTTTTTGAACGGGCAACCGAGGAGAGAGAACATCAATCGGACGGAGGACCGTCGTGCTGATTCAGCATGTCTTCAAGCTGCTGCTTGGCGGTTCCCTCGAATCGGATGAATTCCACTCCATATCGATTGTCCTGTTTCCATCGAACGATGCCGAGCGAAATCACGATCGAGGGGCGGGCGCCGGACGTCTTGATTCGAAGAGAGAGCGGTGTGCCGACGGCCAATTGCACGTCGCTTTCGATCTCGCTGCCGCCGATGGTCAGGTTTCTCAACAAGCCGGTTCCGTTCGCGACATCGCTCGTGAACGACGCTTCATAGTCGACCGGCACACGCGAGTTCGATCGTGGTTTCATCCGTCCGGCACCGCCGGTCTTTCTTGAAGTCAACGCGCTCCCTCGAACAGACCGAGTTGTATCTCCTCCGCGCGGGTGAACGGAATGGGATACCGTTCCGTAAAACAAGCCGTGCAATACTGACGGGGACTGCCCGGCGCAGCTTTGAGCATGCCCTCGATGCTCAGATAGGCCAAACTGTCGGCCGTAATGTATTTGCGAATCTCCTCCCTCGAATGATCGGACGCCACCAATTCTTTCTTGGTCGGCGTATCGATCCCATAGAAGCAGGGTGAGACGATGGGAGGCGAACTGATCCGCATGTGCACTTCCTTTGCACCGGCCTGGCGGATCATCTTGACGATTTTTCGGCTGGTCGTGCCGCGCACCAACGAATCGTCCACCACGACCACGCGCTTGCCTCGCAATACCTCGGACACCGCGTTCAATTTGATTTTCACCCCGAAATGTCTGATCGACTGCTCCGGCTCGATAAAGGTTCGCCCGACGTAATGATTTCGAATCAATCCCGTCTCGAAACGGAGCCCTCCTCCCTCGGCATAGCCCAGAGCGGCCGGTACCCCGGAATCCGGCACCGGAATCACGATATCGGCCGGCACCCACGACTCCTGCGCCAGTTGTCGGCCCATCGCCTTGCGAACGGCATACACCGCATCACCGCCGAAAATCCTGCTGTCCGGCCTGGCGAAATACACGTACTCGAACACGCACATGGCCGGATCCACCGTGGGAAACGGGCGATAGCTGTCTACGCCGTGATCGCCGATCATGATCAGCTCGCCCGGCTCGATCTCTCGCACGTACTCGGCGTCCAGCAGATCGAACGCGCAGGTTTCCGACGCCACCACCCAACTGCTGCGGAGCCGCCCCAGGCACAGGGGACGCAACCCGTACGGATCGCGCGCGGCGATCAATCCTCGGTCGGTCAACAGCACGACCGAAAACGCGCCGCGGACCCGGCTGAGCGCGTCGATGACGCGGGCCAGCAACGAATCGGCCTTGGAATGGGCGATCAAGTGAATGATCACCTCGCTGTCCGACGTGGATTGAAAAATGGCTCCGTAGGCTTCCAGCTCGTTCCGCAGCACCTGGGCGTTGATCAAGTTGCCATTGTGCGCCAAGGCCAGATTGCCGAGTGCAAAGTTCACGATCAGCGGCTGGACGTTCTTGAGGTCGTTGCCGCCCGCCGTGGAATATCGATTGTGGCCGATCGCCATATGGCCGGGCAGCTTTTCCAGAACCGATTTGTCGTAGAGATCGGCGACGAGCCCCAACCCCTTTTTGACGAAAAACTGCTCGCCGTCGCCGGAGACGATCCCGGACGCCTCTTGCCCCCGATGCTGAAGCGCGTAGAGCCCGAGATAGGTGAGATTGGCCGCCTCTTCATGGCCGAAGACCCCGAACACCGCGCACTCGTCATGAAACCGGTCGGAGTCTTCGCTTCGATGTTGGGAGGAGCCGAGGGAAACGACCGGAAGTTCCTTCTTCGCGCGACCAATCTCCATGTTTCGCCCTTCCGCGCTTGAAACTTCTTCCTCACGTCTCGTTCAGAGCCCGTTCAAGAGAACGGGCCCACCGGTCGTGCAACGTGGACAAGGGCACGTCGATGACGTTCGTCGTTGAACGTTCATCGCCCAGCGAAACGACCAGCCGATCGCCACCCACGGTTCCGATCACCGCTGCGGGAACGGCAAGCGATTTAGCCTGTTCGAGAACGGCCTCCCGATGGGCCGGCTTCGCCGAGAGCACGACTCTCGACTGGCTTTCCCCGAACAGCACCGCGTCTTTTCGCAATCGGCCCCTTGTTAATTGTACCGCCGCGCCGAGCCGGCGGCCAGGCGCGGACAGACAACTTTCCGCCAACGCCACAGCCAACCCTCCGTCCGAACAATCGTGCGCCGATTGCACCAACCCGCCGCAAATCAACGCCAACACGCAGTCGTGCAGGGCCTTTTCCGCCTCCATGTTCAGAAACGGCGGCGACCCCTGCTCCCGACTGTGCATGATCTTCAAATACTCGGACCCGCCGAGATCTTCCCTCGTCGCTCCCAGCAGGATAACGTCGTCGCCCTCTTCTTTGAACCACTGGGTCATCGCCCGATCGGCCCGGTCGATCAATCCCACCATGCCCACCATCGGCGTGGGATAAATCGACAGCCCGTTCGTTTCGTTGTAAAAACTGACGTTGCCGCTCACGATGGGAATCTTCAGAAATTCGCAGGCGTCCGCCAGACCTTCCACGGCCATCACGAACTGCCACATGATGTCCGGCCTCTCGGGATTCCCGAAATTCAAACAGTCGGTCAGTCCGATCGGCTCGGCCCCGGAGCAGACGAGATTGCGCGCCGCTTCGGCCACCGCAAGCCGCGCCCCCTCGTACGGATTCAGCAGGCAATAGCGGCCGTTGCAGTCGATCGTCATGGCCATGGCTTTGCGCGTGCCCTTAATCCGCACGACCGCCGCGTCCGATCCGGGACGGACCACCGTGTTCGTCCGAACCATGTGATCGTACTGCTCATAGATCCACCGCTTGCTGGCGATCGTGGGCGACTCCAGCAGCGACAGGAGAGCGGCGTTCGCGTCCTTGACGTCCGGAATCACGTCGTAATTCAGATTCGTCAACAGGTCCTGATAGGCCGGCGGCGAGTACGGACGGTCATACCGGGGCCCCTCGTCGGCCAGCGCCTTGGCCGGAATTTCCGCCACGATGGTTCCCTGATCCTTCACGCGCAAGACGCCGTCTCCCGTCACCCGTCCGACCACCGCGACGTCCAAATCCCATTTCCGGCAAATCGCGATGCACTCGTCCTCCTTGCCGGCCTTCGCCACCATCAACATCCGTTCTTGGGATTCCGACAACATCACTTCATAGGGCGTCATGCCCGGCTCGCGCCGAGGCACGAGGGCCACGTCCAGCTCGATGCCGGTCCCCGCGCGAGACGCCATTTCACAGGATGAACTCGTCAGGCCGGCCGCCCCCATGTCTTGGATGCCGACCAACAGATCGGCCGCCATCAGTTCCAGGCAGGCTTCGAGCAGCAGCTTTTCTTGGAACGGGTCGCCGACCTGGACGGTCGGGCGCTTCCGTTCCGACTCGTCATCGAACGAATCCGACGCCATCGTCGCGCCGTGAATTCCATCCCGCCCGGTTTTGGAGCCGAAATAGATCACAGGATTTCCGATCCCCGCCGCGGCGCCGCGAAAAATCTTGTCCTTCTCGGCGATGCCCAGACACAACACGTTCACCAGCGGATTCAGAGAGTAGATCTCATTAAAAACCGTCTCGCCCCCTACCGTCGGCACGCCCATGCAGTTGCCATAGCCGGCGATGCCGGCGACGACACCTTTCATCAGGCGGCGGTTTTGAGGAGCGGTCAACTCGCCGAATCGAAGCGAATCGAGCAGTGCGATCGGCCGCGCACCCATGGTGAAGATATCGCGCAAAATCCCGCCCACCCCCGTGGCGGCCCCTTGATAGGGTTCGATGAAAGAGGGGTGGTTGTGCGATTCCATCTTGAACACGGCGCACAACCCGTCTCCGATATCCACGGCGCCGGCGTTCTCGCCCGGCCCCTGCACCACGCGCGGTCCGGACGTGGGCAGCTTTTTCAAATGGACACGCGAGCTTTTATACGAACAGTGTTCGGACCACATGACGGAGAACATGCCCAACTCCGTCAGGTTGGGCTCACGCCCTAAGATGGTGACGATGCGCTGATATTCATCGCGCGTCAGATTATGCTGAGCGATGAGATCGTCGGTGATGGGCGGCATACCAGACCGATTTACAAGCGGACCATAGCGGAAAGGATGCGAAAGATGCGATGGAAACACGAACCGGCAAGGTCTGCTTCCCGACCTTGCCGGTTCTCCCACATGCTCGTACTGTTCAGTCCGTTTATTCCACTTCCACGGTCACGGCTGCTTCGGCGGCCAACGCTTGATGATCCTTGTCCGCTGCGACCACCTTGATTTCATGGGTTCCGCGAGACAGCCCTTTTACCGTGCCCTTCCAGCCTTTCTGATATTCTCCGTCCACGAAACAGTGCGCATGGGTCGCTTCGCTGCCCTTGACAAGTTCGTAGACCACTTCGACCTCGCTTCCGACTTTCGAGCCCTGGGCCGGACTCTTGATCGTGATCTTGCTTCCATCATCCTTCGCCGCCCAGACATCGACGCCGGAACCCAACGCCAACAACCCCATGATCGCCATTGCGACACCGATACGCTTCATCATCAAGCCTCCTTAAAAAATAATGATGTAGGGAAAAAATCGATCGTGACATGCGACCGAAGCAAACGACGGCTACACTTTACCTCGACCGTCGCCGATCTTCAATCCGTCCTCCGCACGTTACGGAATCAACGCTTAATTCCCTTGTACTTCAGAGACTTCGCCCCGCTCTTCCGCTCTCCAGCCTCTTTTTCAGCCCCTCCACCACCGACGTGAGGATCATTCGGCCGTCGTCGTTCCCCAAGACGGACTCGGCGCAACGTTCCGGATGAGGCATCATGCCGAGCACGTTGCCGGCGGCGTTGCAAATGCCGGCGATGTTATCGAGCGACCCGTTGGGATTGGCTTCCATGGTCACGCGGCCATCCGGCGTGCAATAACGAAACACGATTTGAGCGTTGGCTTTGAGCGACGCCGCGGTCACCGGATCGGCGTAATAGTGTCCGTCGGCGTGGGCGATGGGAATTTTAAGCACCTGACCGGACTCACAGGCTCCGGTAAACGGCGTAGCCGCGTTTTCCACCTTCACATAGACGTCCCGGCAGATGAAATGCAGCGAGTCATTACGCAGCATCGCGCCGGGAAGCAGTCCGGCCTCGAGCAGAATCTGAAACCCGTTGCAGATGCCGAGAACCAGCCCTCCTTGTTCGGCATACTCTTTCACAGCCTCCATCACCGGCGAGAAGCGCGCAATCGCGCCGGTCCGCAGATAATCGCCGTAGGAAAACCCTCCCGGCAAAATGATCGCGTCGAGACCGGAGACGGACTTTTCTTTATGCCAGACCATCGTCACGTCCTGG
>JAIWOH010000192.1 GCA_020216985.1 Nitrospira sp. | reverse complement strand
CCCAGCACGTCCCGGAACACGTACTGGCAATCATGGTCGCAATTGCTGCCGGGGAAGACCACCACGCCGATGTTCATCGCTCCTCGCAAACCGCTTCGCCGACGTTCTTGTCCGGCGCATGCGCCGGACAAGAACGGGCTCTCTACGTCAACTCGAACCGATACTCTTCGATGATCGTATTAGCCAACAGCTTCTCGCACATCGACTTGACCTCGACTTCGGCTTTGGCCCTGTCCTGCTCATCGAGATCCAGCTCCAGATATTTGCCGACGCGAACGTTCGCCGCGTTCTTGAACCCCAGCGTCTCGAGCGCGTGCTCGATGGCCTTGCCTTGCGGATCCAGAATGCCTTGCTTGAGCGTCACGTGTATTTTGGCTTTCACTCTTGGCCCCTCCGGTCGGACGATTGCATCTGCCGGTCCACGTATTTCTTGATCCACACGATGCAGGCGACGGTCAACGCGCCCGCGAAAACCAGCGCCACGAAGGCCCATCGCCACGGCGAGCCGTCCAACCGATAGGCCATGACGGCGACGATGGCCCCCCAGATCACCACCGACGCGATGAGACCGTAATTCAAATAGGCCCGCAGCATGGTTCCGGTCTTCTCTCTCTCACCCGCACACCCGTCTTAAGACTTCCTGGTACGCCTCTTCGACGTTCCCCATATCCTGCCTGAATCGATCCTTGTCCATCGGATCGCCGGTCACCGCGTCCCACAGACGGCACGTGTCCGGAGAAATTTCATCGGCGACGATCAACTTGTTGTGATACACCCCGAATTCGAGTTTGCAATCGACTAATCGGATCTTCCGATCGGCCAGAAACGGCTGCAACACCTCGTTCGCACGATGGGCGAGTTCTTTCAATTCCCGCAACACCCCCGGCGTCGCCACGTTCAGCAGACGGAGGTGATCGTCGTTGACCAGGGGATCACCGAGCGCATCGTCCTTGTAATAAAATTCGACGACCGCCGGTCGGATGACGTCCCCCACTCGCAGCCCCAACCGTTTGGCCAAACTGCCGGCCACGACGTTCCGCACCACGACCTCGACCGGCACGATCGTGACCTTCTTGGCCAGCATCTCTCGGTCGCTCAGCCTTTCAATGAAGTGCGTCGAAACCCCTTTCTCATCGAGCAATCGGAACAACCGCTCCGACACCTTGTTGTTGACGATGCCCTTGCCCGCAATCGTGCCGCGCTTTTGGGCGTTGAACGCGGTCGCGTCGTCCTTGAAGTACTGGACGACCTGATCCGGCCTCGCCGCGGCGAAAATTTTTTTGGCCTTTCCCTCGTACAGCATCGGGCCGATCGTCATCATCTCCGTCTCTCCACAAATATCCTATTGCGCAAGCGCCTCGATTACCTCGTCCACCGACTTGACGGCGCCGATCAGCGTCGGATGGCCGAACCGTCGCACGTAGTGAAATTCTTCGACCTGCTCCAGAGCCAGCACCAGGCTGTGAAAATCTTCCAGCCTGGACGTTTCAAAATAGGTGATGAAATCCAGATCGTCCAACCCGCTGGAGTGGTAGAGCTTCCGCTTGACCGTCGGAATGTAGGGCACCGACGCTTCCGTGTGCTCGCGCATCACCGCCGCCCGTTTCTCCCGATCCAACGCCCACCAGTCCGCGCTTTTCTGGATCGGAACGACGATGACATAGGGGCTTGGGCCGACCTCGCTGGGCCCTTTCAAATCCGCCTTCAATTGATCCGGCAACCCCGGCACGTAATTGGGCTTCTTGGTCAGCCCGTGCATAAGACCGACCGTCTTAAGATATTTGCCGAAGGCGCTGCTCTGAAGATCCAAGAGAAATTGCTGGGTATCCCGCAACTCGGCGGCGTGGACGCGAAACATGAGATCGGCCTTTTCCGACAATCCGCGCATCAAATAGACGTCGATCGCGATCTTTTCCCGATGTTGCCCGATCACACCCCGCAGCAGGGTCAACTGGCCGATCCGTGTCGCCTGGTTTTGCCTCATCCAGGCATCGTCCAGCGCGA
Organism: Nitrospira sp.; assembly: GCA_020216985.1. Lineage (GTDB taxonomy): Bacteria > Nitrospirota > Nitrospiria > Nitrospirales > Nitrospiraceae > Nitrospira_D. The sequence continues at coordinate 7,996 of JAIWOH010000192.1, read as the reverse complement.
AGACGGCGAAGGTGCCGAAGACCCCCGGCTCGTTCAGGAGTTTCTCCCGATCGGCGGCGCCGAACGAGTCGGGCGCTCCTCGCAACGACCCGATCAGCAGCACGACGATGAACAGACTCCATCGAACGCCCGTCCTCATTTCCTTTTCCTCCCTTCGCCTTCGATGGACGGACCGCGTTCGGACGCGCCGAACACCCGGCCGTAAATTTTGTCCACGTGCCGCAGATAGTAGGACGGGTCGAAGCACGCGGCGATCTCCCGCCCCGTGAGATGCCGACCAATGAACGGATCCTTTCCCGCCAATTCTTGAAGCCCGCCTCCTCCCCGCCACGAAGCCATGGCGTTTCGTTGCACGGCCTCGTACGATTCCTTGCGTTGCGCGCCTTTCTCGATCAACGCCAGCAGGAGCCGCTGCGAATAGACCAACCCACCGGTCAGTTCCAGGTTCCGCCTCATCCGCTCGGGATAGACGACGAGACGTTCGATCAGCTCCGTCGCCCGCGCCAGCATATAGTCGATCAGAATGGTGCTGTCCGGCAGGATGACGCGCTCGACGGAGGAATGGCTGATGTCCCGCTCGTGCCAGAGCGCGACGTTTTCCATCGCGGCCAAGCTGTTCGCCCGGACGACGCGCGCCAGGCCACAGAGATTTTCCGAAACGATCGGATTGCGCTTGTGCGGCATGGCCGACGATCCTTTTTGCCCAGCTGAAAAATACTCCTCCGCTTCCAGCACTTCGGTCCGTTGAAGGTGACGGATTTCCGTGGCGATTTTTTCGATCGTCGCGGCCAGCAGCGCAAGCGCCGTTACACAGGCCGCGTGCCGATCCCGCTGGACCACTTGATTGGAAATCGGATCGGCGGCCAACCCCAGCTTGGCGCACACGTACTCTTCGATCTCAGGCCCTTGATGCGCGAAAGTGCCCATCGCCCCGGACAATTTGCCGACCGCGATGTGGACGCGGACCTGGCGAAGCCGTTCCAGATGCCGAGCAAGCTCCTCATACCAGAGCGCCATCTTGAGCCCGAAAGAGATCGGCTCGCCGTGGATCCCGTGCGACCGACCGACCATGACCGTCCGTTTGTGCCGGAAGGCCTGCTTCTTCAACGCCCCGCGCAGTCCCTCGACGCCTTTCAGAATCAAATCCAACGCTTCCGTCATCTGGACGGCGAGCGCCGTATCCACGACGTCTGAAGAAGTGAGCCCCATGTGCAGATAGCGATGCGCGGGCCCGACCGAGTCGGCCAGCGATTCAAGAAACGCGATCACGTCATGTTTGGTCACCTGTTCGATCTCGGCGATACGCTCGACGTCGATGCACGCGCGTTTGCGGATGGCCGCAGCCGTCCCTTTGGGTACCAAACCGGCTTTCTCAAACGCGGCGCACGCCTGAAGCTCCACTTCGAGCCAGATCTCATACTTGTGCCTGAGATCCCAAACGGCCTTCATGGCGGGGCGGCTATACCGGTCGATCATCTGCTCCCTCGCGCGCGATTCCTCGTCGATTTCATTTCATCGTCCCTTACCACGGCCGGTCCGGCGAGCACGGGCTCCCCGGGGTCGGCTCACCCTTCGCTCTTCACCCGCGATGCTTCGGCACGTTTGGCGGCAAGCCGCGACTCCGTGACCAACACTTTATCCAACACACCGTTGATGAATTTCGACGTTTCCTCGTCTCCAAAACTTTTGGCCAATTTCACGGCCTCATCCAACGTGACCCTTGCTGGCACGTCGTCCAGCCATAAGAGCTCATAGAGCCCGGCGCGAAGGATGTTGCGATCGACGATCGGCATGCGACTGACTTTCCAATTTGTCGCATATTGGCCGAGCAACCGGTCGAGCTCGGCTTTGTTGTTCAAAACTCCCGCCACCAGCCGCTCGGTGAACGCCCTCGTTCCCTGGTCGGCCTTGAGCGGTTTCCAAAACTCTTCCAGCCACGGCCCCCCTTCCCCATGGACGTCGTACTGAAACAAAATCTGCAAGGCCCACTCGCGAGCTCGATGGCGAGATCCCATACGACTATTTTTCGGACCTCCTCGCGGCCTGTCGCGAGAAAAGCGTCGAATCTCTCCCCTGAGATGGCGGCGTCATCGCGTTGAGTCGCTTCATCACTTTCGCCATCTGGATCGCGGCCTTGGCCGCTTCTCTTCCCCGATTGAACTTCGAAGGATCCGCCCGTTCCATTGCTTGCGCCACTGTTTCCGTCGTCAACACGCCGAAGATGATCGGCACACCGGTCACCAGGGCCGCTTGACCGATCCCCCTGCTGGTTTCCGCACAAATGTAGTCGAAATGCGGGGTCTCGCCTCGAATCACGGCGCCGAGACAGATCACGGCGTCAAACCGCCCCGTCATCGCCATCGTGCGGGCGACCAATGGAATTTCAAAGGCCCCCGGCACCCTCTCCACATGGATATCGGCCGGTTTAATCCCCTGCTCAGCCAAGCCGTCGAGGCAAGACACCAACAGTTTACCCGTCACCGATCGATTGAACTTCGAAACGACGATGCCGAATCGGAATCGGCCCGCGCGGCGACGGTATTCGGAGGCCTTCATCGTACGACCACGTTTACGTCACGCCCCGGAACCCGGCATGGTCCGCTCCGACTCGCGCGCATCCAGATCACACCTCGATCACACCTCTTTGAGAAGGTGCCCCAGCTTCTTTTTTTTTGTTCTCAAATACCGCACGTTCGCTTTGCGCGGCGCGATTTCGATCGGTACCCGCTCCACCACCTTGAGCCCATACCCCTCGATGCCGACGATCTTGCGCGGGTTGTTCGTGATGAGGCGGATCTCGTGCAGCCCCAGATTCGCCAAGATTTGCGCCCCCACGCCGTAATCCCTCAGATCGGCCTTGAATCCCAGCTTCAAATTGGCCTCGACCGTGTCGCTGCCCTTGTCCTGGAGCCGATACGCCTTGATCTTGTTGAGCAACCCGATCCCCCGCCCCTCTTGATTCAGATACAGCAACACTCCTCGCCCCGCCCGTTGAATCATCTCCATCGCCGCGTGCAACTGGTCGCGGCAATCGCAGCGAAGGGAGCCCAGGGCATCGCCGGTCAGACAGCCGGAATGCACGCGCACGAGCGTCGCCCCTCCGCCGTCCACCCGGCCCTTCACCAATGCAATGTGCGTGATCCCGTCGATTTGATTCTCGAACGCGACCGCTTCGAACTCTCCGAAGGCCGTCGGGAGCTTGGCGCTCGCCATACGCCGCACGAACGTTTCATAGCGCATGCGATACTCGATCAACGCCTTCACGGTAACCATCGTCAGCCCGTGCGCCTTCGCGAACGCGGCCAGCTCGGGCACGCGCGCCATCGTTCCGTCTTCGTTCATGATTTCACAGATCACCCCGGCCGGATACAGCCCTGCCAGGCGGGCCAAATCGACGGCGCCTTCCGTCTGCCCGGCCCGTTTCAATACCCCGCCCTGCTGGGCCTTCAAGGGGAAAATATGGCCGGGGCGCGCAAGGTCGCTCGGCTTCGTTTTCGGATCAATGGCGACCTGAATCGTTCTTGCGCGGTCGGCGGCGGAAATGCCGGTGGTGATGCCTTTGCGCGCGTCGATCGATACGGTGAACGCGGTGCCGAACTGGGCCGTATTCTCGACCGCCTGGGGAGGCAGCTGCAGCTCCTCGACCCGTTCCGGCGGCAGCGCCAGGCAGATCAGCCCGCGCGCGTGTTTGGCCATAAAATTGATCGCCTGGGGAGTGACCTTTTCCGCAGCGATGACAAGATCTCCTTCGTTTTCTCGATCTTCGTCGTCCACTAAAATCACGAACTTGCCGTCTTTGATGTCTTGGACGGCCTGCTCTATGCTGTCGAAGGGCGATGTTTTCATCGTGCACTGGAATCTGGAATATGGTGATCGGTCCGGTCTCGTGATGATGTGGTGCCCGGCTGGCGTGGGGGCACTCTACCACTGAACATTGGCCATTGTCACTGGCCGGTGTTCTGTTATAGTTACCCACTTGTTATGACCGCATTCTCCGACGCTCATGAGAGTGATTCCCCGGATCCCGACGTGCTGGACCCCTCGGACGAGGAACTGCACGCCGAGCGGCTCCCGGTCGAACTGCTCCCCTCCCCGGAACCAGCCGCCGAATCTTCTTCGACCGCGCCGGCGAGCGTACCGGCCACGGCGTTGCAACGGTACCTCGCGGAAATCCGCCGATACCCCTATCTCTCTAAAGAAGAAGAACTCCGGCTGTTTCAAGAATATAAAACACTCGGCAGCCGCGAAGCCGCGGTCAAACTCATTATGGCCAACTTGCGCGTTTCGGTCGCGATCGCGGCGGAATACCTGCACACCGGCGCCGATCACATGGACCTTATTCAAGAAGGCAACGTCGGCTTGCTGCATGCGATCAAGAAATTCGACCCGACCAAGAACGTCCGCTTTTATGCCTATGCCGCCTGGTGGTCGCGAGCCTATATCTTGCGGTATCTGCTGAACAACTATCGGCTGATCAAGATCGGCACCACCCAAGACCAGCGCAAACTGTTCTACAACCTCAAAAAAGAAAAAGCGAAACTGGAACGGGAAGGTTTTGCTCCCGACACGAAACTGCTCGCCGACCGCTTGCAGGTCCGCGAGCAGGACGTCATCGAGATGGATCAACGTTTGGGCAACTGGGAAGTGTCGCTGGATCAGCCGATCGGCGAAAACCAAGACGCCAGCCTGCTCGACATCCTGCCCTCTCAACAGCAACCCACCGATGATCAGTTGGCCGACCATCAACTTCGCAAGCTGTTCCGGACCAAGCTCGCCGAGTTCATCAAGACGTTGGAAGAGCGGGACGAGGACATTCTGAGAAACCGCATCCTGTCCGACAATCCTCTGACGCTGGACGAACTGGGGGCCAAGTACGGAATCACCAAAGAGCGAACCCGCCAATTGGAAGCTCGCATCATCAAACGACTGCGTGACTACATCAAGAAAGACGTTAAGGATTTCGACAGCTTGCGTGTGTGACTCCTTAGAGATCTTGCCTGGTTTTGCTTCCCTGTCGTTCCAGGCGGCCGAACGCAGCCTCCCCCCTCCGTACCTGTTGAGGAGCGTCCGAGAAAAACGGAATGAAAAGAAAAACCTATCTTACCCCCCTTGACTTGGGGGAACATCGCGCTATCTACCGTTCTGTCTTCGGGCGTGTTTGTGCGTTGTCGTGCGAGAGCACCGCTTAAGGCGCCATCGAAACCCAGGCTCTCCCGCATCGTTATATTTTATAACCACGTTAACTTTCATCACGAGGAGGTTCTGCTATGAGCGCGACCGCGAAGGACAAGAAGGACATCGCCAAGGGATTTCAGCCCCTGGGTGAGCGGGTGTTCGTCACCTATACCGAAGAGATGGAGCGCACCGCCGGCGGCATTTACGTGCCGGATTCCGCGAAGGAAAAGCCCCAGCGAGGCATCGTGCAGGCGATCGGCAAGAAAGTCGAAAGCGTGAAGGTCGGCGATCAGGTGCTGTTCGACAAATATTCCGGCACCAAGTTGCGCATCGACGACGAAGAGTGCTTGATCCTGAAGGAAGAAGACATTCTGGGCGTCTTCACCAATGCGTCATAGCGACCTCGACGTCGGAATTCGACGATGAGACCGGACCTTGACGCATGATTTGTGTTTACGCCCCGGTTCTCAGTTTTTGTGCACATGGAGTTGACCATCACTCACTACTCATGAACGGACATGGAGGAAAAATATGGCAAAGCAATTGATGTACGGTGACTCGGCCCGATCGGCCATCCTGAAAGGGGTGAACCAACTTGCCGACGCCGTGAAAGCCACCCTCGGCCCCAAGGGCCGCAACGCGATTCTTGACAAAAAGTTCGGCGCACCGACGATCACGAAGGACGGGGTCACGGTCGCGAAGGAAGTCGAACTGAAGAATCCCTACGAGAACATGGGCGCCCAATTGGTCCGCGAAGTGGCCAGCAAGACCAGCGACACGGCCGGCGACGGCACCACCACGGCGACCGTATTGGCGCAAGCCATCTATCGCGAGGGCGTGAAGAACATCACCGCCGGCGCGAACCCGATGGAAATCAAGCGCGGCATCGACAAGGCCGTCGACGCCGTGGTCGCCGAGCTCAAGAAACTCAGCAAGCCTTGTCAGACCAAGACCGAGATCTCCCAGGTCGGAACCATTTCGGCCAACAACGACAAGACGATCGGCGATTTGATCGCGGAAGCGATGGAAAAGGTGGGCAAGGACGGCGTCATCACCGTTGAAGAAGCCAAATCGATGACTACCTCCTTGGACGTCGTCGAGGGCATGCAGTTCGATCGCGGCTACATTTCCCCCTATTTCGTCACCAACGCCGAGCGGATGGAAGCGTCTCTCGAAGAACCCCTAATCTTGATTAATGAGAAGAAGATCAGCAGCATGAAGGACCTGCTGCCGATTCTCGAGCAAGTGGCCAAGATGGGCAAGCCGCTGGTCATCATCGCCGAGGAAGTGGAAGGCGAGGCGCTCGCGACGCTGGTCGTCAACAAGCTCCGCGGCACCTTGAACGTCGCGGCCGTCAAGGCGCCGGGCTTCGGCGACCGCCGCAAGGCCATGCTGGAAGACATCGCGATCCTGACAGGCGGCCAGGTGATCTCGGAAGACCTCGGGATCAAGCTCGAGAACGTCAAGCTGACCGATCTCGGACGCGCCAAACGCGTCACGATCGACAAGGACAACACCACGATCGTCGAAGGGCACGGCGATCCGAAGAAGATCGAAGGCCGCGTCAAGCAGATCAAGACCCAAATCGAGGAAACGACCTCCGATTACGACCGGGAAAAACTGCAAGAACGGCTCGCGAAGATCGTCGGCGGCGTGGCCGTCATCAACGTCGGCGCCGCGACCGAGACCGAGATGAAAGAAAAGAAAGCGCGCGTGGAAGACGCGCTCCACGCGACCAAAGCCGCTGTGGAAGAGGGCATCGTTCCGGGCGGCGGGACCGCCTACCTCCGCTGCATCAAGGCGCTGGACAACCTCAAGGATCTCACACCCGAGCAGAAAGTGGGGGCGGACATCGTTCGCCGGGCTCTTGAGGAGCCGATCCGGCAGATCGTCACCAACGCCGGAGGAGAGGCTTCCGTCGTCGTCGGCAAGGTGAAGGAGGATAAAAACGTCAACGCCGGTTACAACGCGGCGACCGACGAATACGTGGACATGATCAAAGCCGGCATCATCGACCCGACCAAGGTGTCGCGCTGCGCGTTGCAGAACGCGGCCTCCGTGGCGGGCCTGATGCTGACAACCGAGGTCATGATCACCGAGCTGCCGGAAGAGAAGAAGGAGCCGGTCGGCGGTCACGGCCACAGCCACGGTATGGAAGGAATGTACTAAGTTGGTGCTGAGTCCCCAGGACTGAGCGCTGAGTGGCTATCCGCTATCGCGGATAGCTTGGAGTGAAGAAGCGACGGCCCCGGCGTGGATTCCCGCCGGGGCCGTCGTGTTTTTGAGCGTGTCCTCTCCAACGCGGAAACCGCTTATCCCTGCGCCTCAACGGCTTGCAACACCGCCTTCAGAATCGGAGAGGCGTCAGGCTCCATGAACAACGACGAGAACAGCCGGCGGACCGCTTCCCGATGAGCACGATGGTCCGCGTGAAACCGCTTGACACCTCGACTCGCATCATCCGCATCGTATCCCATTCGAATCGCGCATCGTTCCAATGCCTCATCGTCCTCCGGAAGAGTGTGCGTCTGCAAATCATCGACCATCTGAAGCTTGTGCTCGACGTCCCGAAGAAATACATATGCGGCCGCCAACTCATCCCGTTGCTGTTTTGAAATCAACCGGTAGTGCGCGCATCGATCCAACGAGCGAAGCGTGTTCCGATCCAGAAGGCCCGGAAGCCGCTTGCCCGCAATCACTTGGATCGTCTGCACCAAAAACTCGATCTCGCGGATGCCGCCGACGCCGAGCTTCACGTTCCGTCGCTCCTGGCCGCGATCGGCGATTTTGGCGTCGATCATTTCCTTGACGCTCCGCACGT
>JAIWOH010000191.1 GCA_020216985.1 Nitrospira sp. | reverse complement strand
CTCGCACAATGGCTCGCGCACGGTCAGCATCCGATTTCTCCCTCGGCCCTCCGACGATGAACGGCTTGACCATTTTAAGAAACGCCCGCCCCACCTCTACCGAACCGGCGACCGGCCAGGCCTTGAGCAGCGCCAACCGCTCCCATACCGCGCCGCGGTTTCGATAGTACGCGGCATAGTCGTCAAGCGACCGGGCCAACTGCCCGACAACCCCCTCCGCCCGTAATCGAAGATCCACGCGAAACACGGACCCCTCGTTCGTCTTCTCAGTCAAGGCCCTCGTCAGTTCACGGGACAGTATTTCAAAGTATTCTTCATTGGAAATCCCGACGGCGCCGGGTGTATCGGATGTGCGCCGAGGCATCCGCGTCTCTCCCTTGCGCGACGCGTAGACATAGATCAAATCGACGTCGGAACTGTAGTTGAGCTCGTGGCCGCCGAGCTTGCCCATTCCGATCACGGTAAATCCCGTCTCCACCCACCGCCCGTGCCGATTCTTGTGCATCGGCACGCCGTACTGCCGACGCAAATCGGCATCCACGATCTGGTAGGCCGCATGGATCAACGCACCCGCCAAATCGGAGAGCGCGGCGGTCGTTTCCTGGACATCGGCAAGACGCAGCAGATCGCGCACGCCGATCCGCAACAGTTCCCGCCGTCGATGGCGGCGCAACACGTCCAGCTTCAGCTCGCTGACCGTCAATCTCGCCAACTGTTCATGGAGCGACCGTTCCGTTTCAGCCCGGCTGACCGGCTTCGACAAGACCTCTTGTTCGCCCAACCAGTAGACCAACATAGGATCGCGAAGGATTGTAAAGGCGAGCGCGTCGCTGTTGCCGAAGATCGCGCAGAGCAGATCGAGCATGCGCGGGGCCCCGGCCAGATACTCCAGCAAGGCGCCCCGCGTCAGGCCGCTCAGCAAACGTTCCCAATGATTCAGCGCCTGATCCGGGTCCGCCGTCTTGGAGATGGAAGCCAAGAGTCTCGGCAAGATGTCGGCCAATTGTCGTCGATGGTGCGGCTCTCCGGCCATCGATTGCAGATTGCAATCGGCCCGCGCAACGTCGCGAAGGCGGTACGCGGAAAGAATCGTCCGCGTCCGATCGAGGTTCCGATCCGACGCCAGCAGGAGCGGCCGGGGGTCCGGCTTGTCGGTTCGAAGAGGGGCCGGCTCGTTCGACGAGCGAATGGACGACGGTCTGGAGCGACGAATCATGACGGGAGCATTATACTGTTCCGCGACATTTCGGTATACTGGCGACCATGGTTTCTCTCACCTTGGAACGCGAACGTCTGTCAAGCGCGCTGCTTCCCCTCTGCCGAGACATCCCATCCGACGTCCTGCAAGATTTTCTGGATCGCATGGACCCCGACTATTTCCTTCGCTTCGATCCGCCCATGATCGCCCGTCACCTCGGTTTGATCGCTCGACTCGATCCGGACCACCCGTGTGAAGTCGCGATCGCCGATCAGGGCGGAGAACGGCTCACCGTCACCATCGTCGCCTACGACTACTTCTCCGAGTTCGCCGTCATCTGCGGCTTGCTCGCGGCCTTCGGCCTGAACATCGAAGAGGGCCAAATCTACACGTTCTCGGAACAGCCGACTCCGACACTCCTTAGGAGTCGCGCGAGCAAGGAATCACAAAGTCGTCACAAAACCAGACCGGGCTTGACCAGAAAGAAGATTGTCGACGTCTTCCTCGTGCAACCGGGGTCTGGTGTGTCGTTTGGACCGACCGAACGCCGTCGCTTCACCACGGAACTCACCGACCTCTTGAAGCGCCTCGACGCCGGACAATATGCCGAAGCCCGCCACGCCGTGAACCGCAGGTTGGTCGAGCAACTCGGCAAACGACGCGGCTCCTTCGGCGGTCTCCTCCACACCGTGCACATCACCTTCGACAACGGCCGCTCTCCCATCGATACAGTCATGGACATTCAGTCCGACGATACGCCCGCATTCTTGTACGCTTTCGCCAACGCCCTGGCCATGCGCAATATCTACGTCAGCAAGGCCCAGGTGGAGAGCACGGGATCGAAGATCCACGACCGATTTTTCGTCCGCAATCGGCACGGGCACAAGCTGCTGGATCACGCCGAACAGGATCAGCTTCGCTTGACCGCCGTGCTGATCAAGCAGTTCACTCACGCCCTTACATGGGCGCCCGATCCGGCCAAAGCGCTGGAATCGTTCGATCAGTTCCTCGACCTCATCGTGCAGGATCAAGGCAAGAGCGCGCGGAAAGCGCTGTCGTTCGTGAGCGACAAGAAAAGTCTTCCCGTCCTCGCGCGCCTGCTTGGGGCAAGCGATTTTCTCTGGGAAGACTTCCTCCGCCGGCAGTACGACAATCTGCTCCCGCTGCTACAAAACTACCGGGATGAGCCGCTCATCAAACCGCCCCCCCTGTTGCGCAAAGAACTGAACGCGGCCGTCAACAAAGCGAAGACCGACGAGGCCAAGAAGGAAGCCTTGAATCAATTCAAGGACCGCGAGCTGTTCCGGATCGACATGAAACACATCGTCGAGCCCTCGACCAGCCTCCCGGACTTTTCCTTGGCCATCACCCACCTGGCCGAAGCGGTCGTCGATCGGGCCCTTGCCGATTGCCGTGACAAACTCAACCGGCTCCACGGCTCCCCCAAGCTTGCCGACAAGACGTCTTGTCCCTTCGCCATTTTCGGGGCCGGCAAATTCGGCGGGCGGGAAATGGGATACGCCTCGGACATCGAGGTGCTTTTCGTGTACGGAGGACCCGGCCGCACGAGCGGGAAACAATCCATCGACAACAGCGAGTACTTCGAACGGCTGGCGCAAGAGCTCCTGCAACGGATCGAGGCCAAACGGGAAGGCATCTTCCACCTGGACGTTCGCCTGCGGCCCCACGGCGACAAGGGTTCGCTGGCCAACGCCTTTGACGAAATCTGTTCCTACTACAGTCCGAGCGGCTTGGCCGCACCGTTTGAGCGACAAGCCTTGATCAAACTTCGGTTCGTCGCCGGGGACGCGGCCCTCGGCAAGAGGGTGGAGGCCCATCGGGACCGTTATGTCTATAGCGGCGCTCCCTGGGACCTTGCCGCCGCGCTGGAGCTGCGCCGCCAGCAAATCGCCCAGCTCGTCAAACCGGGCCAGGTGAACCTCAAGCATAGCCATGGCGGGATCGTCACTATCGAGTATGCCGTTCAGTATTTGCAACTCATGCACGGGCACAAGGACCCGCGTCTGCGCACCCCCAACACCCTTCAAGCGCTGGCGGCGCTGATCGACGGCGGCTTCATTTCATCCTCGACGGGAGAAGATCTGCGAAAGGCCTATCTGTTCATCCGTATGTTGATCGATGGACTTCGCATGGTGCGGGGCAACACCAAAGATCTGGTGCTCCCGCCGCCCGAGTCCGACGAATTCATCTTTCTCGCTCGCCGCGTCGGTTACATGACCGATGACTGGCAGGCCGGCGCCCGCCATCTTCAAGCCGACATCGAGCAACACATGAGCCGGACGCGGGAGTTCTTCGAACGGACGTTCGGGAAGGTGTGAGAGCAGGTGACGATGCAAAAGCCGGGAGAGAAATGATTGTTCTCTAAAGTACGATTCCGGCAGGGTGTCCGTTTATGATAAATGGAGCGAAGCCTTTCGCTCCTTCTTGTCGGAAATTCATCTCCCTGGCGTGTTTGCCGTCTTACTCCTCAAAGAAATAATCGCTGTCAATTTTCTTCGCCTCATAGGACATAACCGGTGTGACCCCGACATTGTGATCGATCATAAGCTGGGATAAGTCCTCACCATCGATGAGGACGATCTTTGAATTGATTTTGGTCACATAGTCTTGGGCTTCCCGCGTGAAGCCGGACGTGGTGATGAAGATGCCTTTGTTGGCTCTGTGCCCCTGTAGAGCCCCGACGAACTTTTGGATCTCCGGACGGCCGATCGGATCTTTCCAGCGCTTCGCCTGAATATAAATGACATCGAGACCGAGACGATCTTCATTGATGATTCCGTCAATACCTTCATCGCCACTACGGCCGATGGCTTTTCCTGCTTCCTTGCGGGAACCGCCATATCCCATTTTCACCAAAACATCGATGACCAACCGCTCAAAGAAAGCTGGCGAGCATTCCTTGACCGTGTTCAGCAATTCGGCCGCAAGGTCTTCGCGTAATTTTTGGTATGCACTTTCGAGGAGTTCCCCTGGTGTTTGCAGACTCCTATTTCCAGGCAACTGAATCTCTTCTTTGGACTCATGGCGCTTGGTACGGAAGTCGAGAAACTCCGGAAACTGCTCCAAGAATTTGACAGTGATTGCGGTCGGTCTTTGTGACAAGGATATCGCGCCCACGCTGTATGATACGGAAAAACCCTCGACGTGGAGCCTCAAGCAAGACCGACTTCACCAGGTAGGTTCGCGCCCACCTGACGCGGTTCTCAAAGGTTGGTTGCTGCCCGCTCGGCAACAATTCCTTCTTCTCCTCCTCCGTAAGCCCAAACTCGGTCGACAAGCTCTCGATTGCCTCCCGAAGGGAATGTTCTTTGTCATCGGCTGTGAACTGGAGCAGGGGAAGCATGATGGATTGGTAATCCGGTATGGCCATGGCAAAGCTTCATCCTGAACGGCACAAGAGATACCGGCGGCGCAATGCGTTTCGGCGTCCCGCGCAGGCGCGCGATTGTTGCGCAGGCTCCCCTCTTTGTCAACGCTACCTACCGTGATGCAACCGGCAGGGTTAACGCAAGCTTTACAAAGCCGACATGGTCCCGCAATGCACGGCCGATACCATCGTCTCCAAACAAGAAGGACAAATTTCTTGACGAATACCTCACAAAGGGGGAATGTCGATGGTCACAGTCGGACAACTCATGAATCACAAACTGGTGACAGGACCTGGAACGATGACCACCGTCGAAGCGGCCCGGTCCATGTCGACCCACCGCGTCGGCAGCATTCTGGTGGAACATGATCGCCACATTGTCGGCATTGTGACGGAATCGGACATCGTGAGGAAAGTGTTGGGGAACGGCCAAGAACCGTCTCTGTTTCCGATCGGCGTGATCATGAGCGCCCCGCTCATCGGCATTGATGAACGACGTCCCATTACGGAAGCCGCCGACCTGATGTATCGATACGGTGTCCGGCATCTCGTGGTGCGCAAGGCCGACACCGTCGTGGGGGTCCTGTCGGTTCGGGATCTTCTCCGCCCGGTTTCAACCGATGACTTTTAGCATGCCGACAGCCGATCGGGAGAATTGCTCGTGTCCGGTGACCTTGCCTTAGGGAGCCGGGTGCGCCGTCTCGATCTGACGGATGCCTGGGCTTGGAATACGTGAAGGGAGTGCGCAGCCACATGATCATCGCCTTTTCAGCCCATGGAGGCCTCACATGAGCATCGTGACGGAGGGCACGGGGGCGAGAATCTTGGCCATTGTTCATGCACGGGGAACTATTTCACTCGAGGAACTGCTGTTGTGCCTGCCGGAATGGACCTGGAGCCAGGTGTTTACGAGTGTGGATGCCTTGAGTCGGCAAGGAGCGATTTGCTTACAGCGCCGGAATTTCGAATATGAGTTGCGGCCGGCTTCTCCTCGACCTGCCGGTTTCCTCGAGGGATCTGAGAAGGTCCAACCTAGAGAGCCGCACTCAGCGGCGCTTCCCTGATTTCTTCTCCCCACACACTTCCGTTTCCCACCGTCGCTGCGTTTCACCCTCTTCGCGGAGGAAGCTTCACGCAAGGCGCGAGAAGGACAGATGCGGCGGTAACAACCGCCTCCGCATGATCGGTTGTCAGGCGGCGGCTCTGCACAACCGTACCAATTGCTCTTGCACGGCCGGGCTGATTTTGGTGAAGGCAAGACCGAACTCCCTCGGACCGATCCAGCGCACCGTCGCCCCCTCAATCAGGAGGGCATCGCCGGAACGACCTGAAAAAATGCAGCACTGCACGTCGGTGCCGATCGGAACGGACACCGCGCTGCTGATCCGACATCCCCAGGGAGACAGGTCACATACCTCGCCTTTGCCGGCAACCATGCGCCCTTTGACGGCAAAAGAGCTTGGCAGGCGAATCGGTACGCGCTCGCACCGACGATGCTCGACGGTCCGTTTTTTCAACGCCTGGCCATCCCCTGTGTCGTCATGCGGGCCTGTCCCTGAGAGGGAACGCATCCCGATCCCGATCCCGCTCAGGCCACGACCTTGCTTCCGAGGATGACCGAGCCGATTCTCAGAGCCTCTCGACATGGTTTGAGAGGTTCGATCTAGCCACTTCTCGGTTTGCTGGAGAAACGATTTGACCCAAAGCCCCCACGAAGGACCCGTTGCTCGGCGAATCGAACGCGAACCACGAGTCGCCGTCACCGATCCGCCTTTTCCGGTGCAGAGACGCTTGATGCGGAGCGCCACGTCACCAAAGCCGGGGCTCTCTTTTCTAATCACCCCATAAAGCTCCAAACTTTCAGAAAACCGGCCCTGCTCCTCCAACAACCGGGCCATGTGATAGAACACGTGCAACCGTTCCTCGGAAGACAGAACGGGAGACGCCGCCGCTTGACGAAACGCCGCGACGGCTTCGTCAGCGCGACCGAGGTCCCTCCAGCACAATGCCATCTGAATATACGCCTGGGGAGCATAGTGTGGATCGCGCGCGGCTTGCTCGAAATCCTCGATCGCCATATGGAACATGTGCGCTTTTTTCAGCACCAACCCGCGCCGATAGAGATCGGCCGCAGACATTCGCTGGGCCATTTCGGAAATCCTCCTTTTCGTGCTCGTCCCACTTAAAGGGCCATGACTACCACAGCAAAAACAAGGCCTTGGCAAATGTCAAATTTTGCCTATTTTTTCAATGCTTTCATCAATCTTTTCGACAGGGGGACAGAAGGAAGATCCCGACAGAATGGCCTAGATCGTACAGCTTCAACATTCAATACGTTGGATCTTGGTGGAGTGAAGCCGATTGCACCTTGCCCGCTTTGCCACAGGGTACGATCCGGGCAGGGTTCAGGAAGACAGTCGATCCTCCAAGGCACGGAGGAGATCCGACGCGGACAAGACACCGATAATGGTCCCGTCGGCGGTGACGGGAATATGTCTGATCACGTGTTTTTTCATGAGCGCGAGCGCATCGGCCAGGGGTTCGTCCTCTTCGATCGTCACGATGGAACGACTCATACAGGAGGCCACCGTCGTGGTATTGGGATCAAGACCCTTGGCGATGACTTTTCGACTCAGATCGGAATCGGTAATGATCCCGATGTAGCGGGAGCCGTCATCCACGATCAGTGCGTCGATTCGATATTTTTGGAACGTCTTCCCCACCTCTTTGATCGTGGACGTCCGAGCAATGCTTCGCACGTCATACGACGTGTAGTGCCGGACCAACGTCCGTTCTTCTCTTCCGCCCTTCTGGGTTACGGGTCTGCCCACCAGGATGCGGCTCCTCATCTCCAAGTCGGCCAGGCAGCTTTCCAAGACCTGTCGCCGCTGTTGAAGACTCTCACGCTCCATGTCATGGACACCCGTTTCCTGCGCTTCCTCCGGCAGAAGCGCGGATTCTCCCGTTTTGGCGTACACGTACGCCTCGGCCTGATCGGAGGCGGCCCCGAAGACTTGTGCGATCAGTTCTTCGGCCTCTTCGTCGAAATCATCGATCGACACGGATGCCCGTTTGCGCGAGAGAAACGGTTGGAACCTGTCGATCTGTCGCTTGAATCGCTCAATGTATCGTTTCAAGATGTCGCTTCTCGTCAATCCCGTGCGAACGTGTTTCGGCATGATCTCCTCCCCTCCCTGCGCGGGAAGATTATCTCAAGCGCGTAGAGGGCTCAAGGCATTTTTCCGGTTGCGCGGGCAGCGCAACCGACTCACCGTTTCATGACCCCGCGCCGACCAGCTTTTACGCAGAGAGGCTTGCAACCGATTTCTAAAATCAGGCAAAGTGAGCCGAAAAATGAAGTTAACCGCCCTCTCCAAACCTGTTTCGTTTCAATGAACTTCCGACTGGCTCCGCTTATCGGCCTTGTGCTTCCGGTTGCCCTGTTCTTGCACGGTTCCCCCGTGTGGGGCGGGTGGATTGCGCTCGATAAACGCCATCAGCCCCGAAGCAAACAGGTCGTGCACTATGATCCCGACACAATACACCGAGATGGAAATTGGGTCACGGTCTGGCAGTTGATTGACGTACGGTGGATGGGAGAGTCCCCGACTCCTCGTTTTCTATCGGCGACGACTCACAAGCAATTCGACTGCCGCCTGTGGCGCGTTCGGATCTTACAGGTCGTGGAGTTTTCGCGGAACATGGCGACCGGCAAATCAAGGAGCGGGTACATCGAAAACGCCAACTGGCAACCGATCGAGCCGCAGAGCGTCGATCACAGCCTGGGGAAAATCGTCTGCCGGACCCCCTAACCGCCTTCATGGCTTCTCCGCAACAGGACTCGGCGGATGCCTCTTCGCCTCCTTGTGTCCCCCGCTACACGTCGTAATACAGGAAAAACTCGTAGGGATGCGGCCGTAACCTGACAGGATCAATTTCCTTGTCCCGCTTGTACTTGATCCAGGCCTCGATCAGGTCTTCAGTAAACACCTCGCCTTTCAGCAAAAACTGATAGTCTTTTTCCAGGCAGGCGATCGCTTCATCCAAGCTCCCCGGCATCGTAGGGATGCCTGCGGCTTCTTTCGGATCGAGATCGTACAGATCTTTTTCCGCTGGCTCGCCCGGATTGATTTTGTTCTGAATACCGTCCAACCCCGCCATCAACATCGCCGGAAACGCGAGATAGGGATTGCACGATGGGTCCGGGAACCGCACTTCGATCCGCTTGGCCTTTGGGCTGGGCGAATACATCGGAATGCGGATGCCGGCGGAGCGATTTCGGCTGGAATAGGCCAACAACACGGGAGCTTCGAATCCCGGCGTGATCCGTTTGTAGGAGTTGGTCGTCGGGTTGGTAAAGGCGGCCAGGGCCGGCGCGTGTTTGAGGATTCCCCCGATGTAATAAAGACACAGTTGCGAGATGCCCGCATATTCTTTTCCAGCGAACAACGGCTTGCCGTCTTTCCACAGGCTCTGATGGGTATGCATGCCGGACCCCGCGTCGCCGAAGAGGGGCTTGGGCATGAACGTGACCGTTTTCCCGTGCCGGCGCGCGACGTTTTTAACGATGTACTTGTACATCATCATGTTGTCGGCCGTTTTCACAAGCGTGTCGAACCGGATGTCGATTTCGGCTTGGCCGGCCGTCGCCGTCTCGTGATGGTGCTTTTCCACAGCGATCCCGGCTTTTTCCATTTCGAGCACCATCTCGCTTCGGATATCTTGCTGCGTGTCCGCCGGCGCCACGGGGAAGTAGCCTTGCTTATGACGGATCTTCCCACCCAAATTGACTCCCTCCTGGCCCATGTTCCAGACGCCTTCCTCGGAGTCGAGGTAGTAATAGCCGCTGTGGCTCGTTTGGTCATAGCGCGCATGGTCAAAGATAAAAAATTCCGCCTCCGGCCCCCAATAAGACGTATCGGCGATTTTCGTGCTTTGGAGATACTTCTCGGCCTTCAGAGCCACGTACCGTGGATCGCGGTCATAATTCTGCCGGGAAACCGGGTCCACCACGTTGCCCGTCAAACTGAGCGTCGGCACCGCGGTGAAAGGATCGAGACAGGCCGTCGCCGGGTCGGGGATCAGCAACAAATCGCTGTTATTGATGGCTTTCCAGCCGCGAATCGATGATCCATCGAGACCCGACCCGTCCTTGAACAACTGTTCCGTCAGCTCACTCACGGGGACGCTCATGTGCTGCCACACACCGGGCAAATCGACGAATTTCAGATCGACGATTTGCACTCTGTGTTTCTTGGCGAACTCCAACACCTCGCGCACGTTCATCCTTCCCTCCTTTTAGAAGCCATCCACATAGTCCGCCCGAATGGCAGTCGGCCCTTCTCCTCGTCGATCAAGCATCCGTCAACTCAAGCATGGCGACCTACCCAAGACCGGCAGGAGGTCGGCGCACC
>JAIWOH010000190.1 GCA_020216985.1 Nitrospira sp. | reverse complement strand
TACGCTTGACAACCGTTTCCGCCTCAAATCTGGCTGCCCTGAGTGCAACGACGTGATTGCCTGGAATGACTCTGCCCGGTCTGATGGCTGGCATAAAGCCGAACGGGCACCGCCTTGTCACAAGGCCGTTTCCCCGGTCTCGCCGGTTCTGATGCGGACCGCAGAGTCCAGACTCCGAACGAATATTTTTCCATCCCCGATGCTGCCGGTCTTTGCGGCCCGGATGATCGCCTCGATGACCCGTGGGGCCAATGCGTCCGTCACAGCCACTTCGATTTTCACCTTCGGCACAAACTCGATCGTATATTCCTGGCCACGGTACATCTCCTTATGGCCCTTTTGGCGACCGAATCCCTTCACCTCCGACACAGTCATGCCCTGTACCCCGATCTCAAGCAAGGCGTCTTTGACTTCTTCCAATTTGAAAGGCTTGATGACGGCTTCCACCAGTTTCATCACACCGTCTCCCTGCTTAATCGGTCAAAAAACCGACGTCGTCCTTCCACGCCCGAATCGGCGGCATCGTCAACCTACCGAATGGTTTTTTCGACACACGGCGCTTTTCCTCAGAAATCGCCATGGATGAATGGTCGGCCACGTCGCATGGGGATTTACACATCCCGGCGAGGAGGGGATCATAGCCCAATTTTCCCTTTTTCCACAATGCCGAAAAGCGGAACCTCCGCTGAAGAAGAGTTGAAGGGCGCGCCTCTCACCGGCATGACACCCCTCAACCGTCCGTCCCGCACAAGACGGACGTCAGCTTCCAGAATGCCGATAGCCGTTGGTGATGGGCATCCGCCATTCCTTGCCGAAACTGCGAAGAGTGACCTTGACGCCAATCGGTGCCTGTCGCCGTTTATACTCGCTTCGATCAACGAGGCCGGCAACGCGCACGACCGTCTCCCGATCAAAACCCTGAGCGACGATGTCCTCGACCGACCGATCTTCTTCGACGTAGGCTCTCAAAATGGGATCCAGCACCGAATAGGGCGGGAGGCTGTCCTCATCCTTCTGATTCGGTTTCAATTCGGCGCTCGGCGGCCGGTCCAGGACGCGCTGAGGAATCACGGGGACGTCCGCCATGCGGTTGCGCAATCGAGCCAACTCATAGACCATGGTTTTGGGAACGTCCTTGATGACGGCAAACCCGCCGGCCATGTCGCCGTACAACGTCGCGTATCCCACGCCCGTTTCGCTTTTATTCCCCGTCGTCAACACCAGATGCCCGAACTTGTTCGAGAAGGCCATGAGAATCGTCCCTCGGATTCTGGCCTGCAAATTCTCTTCGGTCTGATCCGTCTGAGTTTCTCGAAACACCTGCGCCAGTGACCGGCGATAGGTTTCAAATAACGGCGTAATCGGAATCGTCACGCACTCGATGGCCAGCCGATTCGACAACTCTATGGCATCTTCAACACTCTCTTTCGACGTGTACGGAGACGGCATGCAGATTCCGACCACATGTTCCGATCCCACCGCGTCCACGGCAATAGCGGCGGTCAACGCCGAGTCAATGCCGCCGCTCAATCCAATGACGACATTCGTGAAACGGTTCTTCCCGGCATAATCCTTCACTCCCAGAACCAACGCCCGATACACTTCTTCAAGATCGCCGGGCTCCGACTCCATACGAGACACAATCGGCGAGCGGACGCCCGCGAAATCCGGCACCTCGACAGCAATCCGTTCGACCGCCCTGTCGTCCCCCCCCGGCGATGTGTGCACACGTCCTCCGGCCAAACGGCCCGGCGCTTTCTCCTCGACGTCAAGATCCACCACCAGGAGGTCCTCTTCAAACGCCTTGGCGCGCGCTACGACGATCCCGTTTCGATTCACAAGCACACTGCTGCCGTCGAATACCAGCTCATCCTGTCCGCCAACCAGGTTCACAAATGCGACAAAGGCGCCGTTCTCTTTCGCACAAGCCGCCAGAGCCTGCTCATGAAGCCGGCGCTTGCCGATGAAAAACGGAGACGCGCCGATGTTCGCAATTACCTGCGCTTGAACCAATTCTGATCTTTCCCATGACCCAATGTCCTCGCCGATGATCACACCAACTGTCGCACCGCGAAGGTCAACCAACGGTCCGGCCTGACCGGGGAGGAAATACCGCCCTTCATCATGGATCCCATCCTGTCGTAACACCCGCTTGTAAGACGAACTCACATGGCGGCCCTCCGCCAGAATCGCGGCCGCGTTGTACAATTCGTACCGATCGGGAGCGGCTCCGAGTGGAGACTCCGCCGACCGTTTCACCACTGGACCTTGCTCCACGTATCCGACTACCGCGACCAAACCGACGCACAACTTCGCCGCTTCGGCGAGCGCCCTCTTGTTCTCATCGATAAATCGGGGCTTGAGCAGGAGATCTTGAGCTGGATATCCCGTGATGGCCAGCTCGGGAAAAGCGACGAGATCGGCGTGAACCTGCCGAGCCTGGTCGATCACGGAACATATGAGCCGGAGGTTTCCCTCGATGTCTCCGACCGACGGATTAATCTGAGCCAGGGCAAGCCGAAGGGCTCGCATCAATTGGACCGGCTTTTTGTCATGGGCCGCTCCCTCTTTGACGCGCTGCGACTCAAGGTCATGTCGTGCCGGCCCTCGCTGTACCATCGATGAAACATCGATTCGTCGATCGGCGCCATCCGCACCAGGCCGATAGAAACAGGCCAGACACCGATCACCTGCCCCCCGGCGACCTTCTTGTCGTGCAACATGGCTCTCCAGATCTTCGCCGATGGCCAAGGAGGCGTGGAATCACGCAAACCGGCCATTCGGACGACGGCCCTAATTCGTTCGGCCACAGCTCGGTCGCAGATTCCCAGGAAACAAGCCAGATCGGCCTCTTGCACCATGCCGATTCCGACCGCCTCGCCGTGGATCAGTGAGCGATATCCTCCCAGCGTCTCCAGGGCATGCCCGATCGTATGGCCATAGTTCAGAATGCGCCGCCGGTCCGACTCCCGTTCGTCAGCCGTCACGATCTCGGCTTTGATTTCGCAGGACCGTTTGATGGCCGCAGTCATTGGAGCGAGCTCTCGTTTGAGCAGACCGGACATGTGCCGTTCGACATACGACAAGAACCGTTCGTCCGCGATGATGCCGTACTTGATGACCTCCGCCAGCCCGGCGACCCACTCACGTTTCGGCAGCGTCCGAAGCGTCATGGGATCGATCCAGACTTCTCTCGGCTGATAAAACGCTCCGATCAGATTTTTCCCCAGCCGATGATCGACTCCCGTCTTTCCTCCGACGCTAGAATCCGATTGAGCGATCAGAGTCGTCGGAATCTGAACGAAAGGAATCCCCCGCTGGTAGATCGCCGCTGTAAACCCCGCGATATCGCCGATAACGCCTCCACCGAGCGCAAACACGAAGGAGGACCGCTCAAACCGATGAGCCGCCAACACATCTAGGATTCGCTTCACCGTTGTCAGGGTTTTGGATTGCTCACCAGGTGGCAGCACGATGGGAACGGCCTCGACACCGCACGAGGCCAGCTCGCGCAACACGGGACGGAGGTAATGCCGGCTCACCTGACGATCCGTCACAACCGCCGCCTTCCCTCGCACCCCCAGCTCACGCACCCGATCCGCAAACCGATCCACCAGACCGGCTTGGATCAGAATGTTATAACTTCGGTCTCCCAGCGACACAGGCACCGTTGACAAGCGCGCCACCTTCCATCCTTTTTTGATCGTGAGACGCCATCTATGGTAAGGAGCCTTCGACTCGTTCGGCTAGAGAAGACGGCCCAGAGCGGGGGGATCGTAACACAGCTCGGCATGGCGCGAAAAGAATGCCCCTAATCGAGTTGAATCAGCCGAGACTCCTTTTCGCGCAAACAACAAGCGCGGTGATGCATCTATGCATCGCCGCGCGCTTGGTCGTCATCCTGAGGTTCTTAAGGCAGAACTTCCCTAAGTCTTGACGATGGTCGGCGTCAAGAAAATGAGCAGCTCTTGTTTAGACACCGACTCGGACTTATTTTTGAACAGCCAGCCGAGCACGGGAAAACGAGACAGATAGGGGACACCTTGAATGTTGTTTCCTTGCACGTCGACGAACACTCCGCCAATCACCATGGTTTCCCCGTCCCGCACGTTGACCTGCGTCGTCGCCTCGCGGCGGTCGATGCTGGGACCGGCCGGGTTGCTTCGCGCCCCGACGGCGTTCCGCGTCGCCCGTACCCGCAGTTGGATCCGCCTGGCCGGCTCATTGGGATCACGGGAAATGATCGTCGGCGTCACGTTCAATTCCAAATTGGCGTCCACGAACGTCGTCTGTGTTCCTTGCAACGACGTCGTTTGGAAGGGGATGGATTCGCCCTGGGAAATTTTGGCCTCCCGCCTGTCCATAGTCGTGATCTTCGGTGAGGCGATGACCTTGGTCAACCCCAGCAATTCCCCGGCGGACAAACGCATGTCCAATGCAAACCCGTCCGCCAACCTCCCGAACGTCCAGCCGATCGAGGGAACGGCCGGCAACCCGCCGACCTGAGCGGGCAAGTTGACCAGAAAATCCCGCGTGATACCCGTCGACGACGCACTGGACCCCGTTCCCGAACCCGCGGCGAAGGGCCCGGTGACGTTACCGACGAGGTGAAACTTGGTCGGTGTAAACTGTGAATCTTTGATGCCCCACTGGATTCCCATTCCTCTGGCGTAGACCGTATCGGCCTGGACGATGCGCGCCTCGATTTGAACTTGCGGCACCTCTTGATCCAACCCGTTGATCAGTTGTTCCAGCGCCTGCAGTTTGGTCCCCGTGTCCTTGACGACCAAGGCATTCGTCGTTTGGTTGAACTGAATCATCCCTCGCGGGCTCAGCACCGGTCGCAACGCGGTCATCATCTCCTGCGCAGGGACGTTCCGCAGATAAAACAGCCGATTCACCAGATCCTCGGCCTTGGTCTTGGCTTCTTTTGATCGCGCTTCTTCATCCTGTTGCTTGGAGAGATTGGCCAGGGTATCGATCCACACGATGGTTCCCTGGCGAATCATCCCAAGACCGTTCATTTTCAAAAGCATATCTAGGGCCTGATCCCATGGGACCCCCACCAACTTCATCGTGACCTTGCCCTTGACGCCTTCTCCCACCACGATGTTGAAGCCGCTCACTTCGGCAATTAATCGCAAGATGTTCGTAATCTCCGCCTGCTGAAAATCCATGGAGATTCGACGCCCCACAAAGCGGGTCGTCCCCACCTCGACATCGCCGATTCGTCCCCCCTTCTCCGTCGCGGCGTCATCGGATGTCATTTGGACGGTCCGGACCCTGAACCTTCCCTTGCCCATGTCCTGAGAAAGCGCGGCGACTTTTTCAGACGATCGGGGGAAATAGGCCGACGCCTCAACGTCACCGCCTCTTTTCACCCCTGTGCGTTCCCAGACGGCAGGAGATCCGTCGCCACCTGCACCGGTCTCACTATCAACCGACGGATCGATATCTTGGCCCGACGGTGCGGCATCCCTCGGTCTGAGGGTAACCACAAAATCGGCTCCCTTCTGGGAGACAGAAAACTGCGGACGATCTAGCACGTCGAATACCAATCGCACTTTATCGGTGTGCTGTCCGATTCTGACCCTTTTGAGAAGGGGATGCCCCCCCGGCACGACCCATTTCCCGACCACCGGAATCGCTCCCGGAATATCGACGATCAGACGAGACTCGTCCAGCAACCGCGCCTCGGGATGCAGGGGACCATCGCCTTCAACGGACACACTGACGCGATCACCTTCTGTACGCACCTGAACATCGGTCACGGCATAGGGAACGGGCTTCGCGACGCTGTCCCGATGCTGCGCCGCCTGGTGTTTCTCTTGCCGGTCCGGTTCTCCAAGAGAAAACACCGTCCCAGGATAGGCCGCGAGGATCATGGCGGAAAGCCCCAGGCCCCAGACGAAACACTTGGTTGTGGTGAGACCGTGCTCTTCGGAAAATAATGGTTTCATTCTGAACCTTCTTTCGGGTGAAGGAGCTTCACGAACTCCCGCTCCTGCTTCCTGCCGTACACGTCGGTGAATCGCTCCTGGACGATAATCCCTCGCTCGGTGATCGCGCTCACCACCCCGTTGTTTTGACCGATGCGCGTCCCGCGCCGGATGGAGTACCCATGCCCATCCGGGGTCTGAACCATGGCCGTATACCCATGGGTTCCCCACACGATTGCGATGAGATTCAACTCCGTCAGACCCACCCGCTGCAAAGGTGGAAGATTTTCATCAATCCTTCCCGGCTGTAAATCCTGGATGATCGGTGCAAATGGATCACGTCGCCCTGCGGGATCGTAACCGATGCTGACACCCCCCTCCTCGGATCGAGATTCAGCGATCGCCCCTTGCTCCACTCCGGCCCCTTCCCCCGATTCGCCGGCCTTTACCGGCGCTTCCGGAGCGGATGTCATCTTGTGACCAAGCGGGATCGACTCCGATCTCATAGGCCCCACTTGAGCAAGGAGAGTCTCCGCTTGCGCGCAAAGAGGTTTTTCGAAGGCCATGACCGCCAGGCTCAGGAGACCAGCCGCAGCGGAAATAAAAAATCGTCGCTTCCACCCGGCCCGTCCGTTGGATCTCCCCATGACCCCGAGATTCTCCTATCGACTGACTTGAGTCGGCTGCCCGGGCTTCGCCGTCGAAGCAGCCGCCGCGACCAACGGTTTCTCCTGCGGTGCCGCATAAGCCACAAGCTCAAAAGACGTCTGGGACACGACCCGTCCGACCTCGACTTTCGGCGATCCCATTTTGAGCCCGGACACCGTGACAATGCGCGGCAATCTGTTGATACGATCGAAAAACAGCGCGGCCGTGTGATACGCACCCGCCACTTCCACGCTCACGGGCATTCTCACAAAGAGCTTCGACGCGTCTTCCGACGGAGCTCCCGGTTTCCATAATCGAATGTCGAGCCCCAACCGCACTCCGAGATCGGATACTTGCTTGAGCAGCATGATGGCCTCCTCTTCGGGCGGGAGGCGTTCCTTCTTTTTGGCGAGTTCTATTTCCAGTTGTTTGCTCGCGGCCATCAATTCATCAAGGTGTTTGACCTTGATCGTGAGCGTTTGAATTTCGGCATCCAACCTTCCGTTCTCGGCTTGTAACGCGACAATGCTCTCCGACTTGGGCTCGGCAATGTAGAAGTAAAAACCTGCGACGACGCCCCCGACGAGCAGAAACAGAAGCGCGGCCTTCTGCGTGGCCGGAATGTTGCGTAATGAGCCAAGATTGATCGACGGCAAATCCATGTCGATTCATCCCTTGAGGCGAAACGTCAACCGAAACTGATACACGTTGATCTTATTGTCGGTCGCCGCCTTGCTTTCCTGAAGATTGATACTGGTAAAATACTCCGTCCGCCGGAGATTGTTCGCAAACTCCACGACATCGTCGTTCGTAAGGGCTTTGCCCTCCAGCTCCACCGCATCGGTCGATACGCCCAACTTGGTCAGCCAGATCTTCAGAGGCTCGATGCTCCGACTGACATGATCAAGTACCTTCACCGGCCCACCCCTTGCCTGCTCAAGCTGATCGATGACTCGGTTTTTTTCTTCGAGCAATTTCTTTTTCTGCTCGAAATCTTGAACTTGTTTGACCTGTTCTTTTAACTGCGCGACCTGCTTGTCCTTATTCTGCTTCTCTTCCGTCAAGGCCTCGATTTCTTGATCAAGCGTCGTCGAATACCACCAACAGCCGGCAAGGGTGATCAGCAGCGTACCGACGCCGAGCAACGCCTGGGCCCGCACGTCGTATTTCGGTTTGGCCTTGGCGCCTTTCGATTCGGGCGCGAGCAGGTTGATTTTGATCATCAGTCTCCCACCGTTCTTAACGCCAATCCAACGCCCACCGCCGCCGACGGTCCGAATTCCGCCAGCACGTCCGGATCGATCTCGCTCTTCGTCACATCAATTTCGCCGAATGGGTCCGCCACTTCGACCGGCACCTGCATCCGATCGGCAAGATGCTGGACCAATCCCCTGGCTTTTGCCACCCCCCCGCACACGAGCACCCGATCAAGCTCGGCGGTCGCGGATGACGTCCGGAAATAATCCACCGTTCTCGCCACTTCGGCAGCAACTTCCGCGTTTACACCGTCCATGACTTGACCGAGCGGCCCCTGCCACGCTCCGTCTCCCCGCTCCTGTCGCTTGACCTCTTCGGCTTCTTCGTGTGACATGCCCATTTCACGTTGAATCGCCTCCGTGTAGCGGTTTCCCCCCAAGGGAACATCCCGCGTAAACAAAGAGGATCCGCGCCGGATGATGTTGACGTTCATCACGCTTGCTCCGATGTTGACGAGCGCCGTCACCTCGTCTTGTCCCATTGGATAACTGACGGCGTGCATGTTCTCGATCGCAAACGCATCGACGTCCATTACCATGGGAACGAGACCCGCCGCCTTGACAAGCTCGGTCAATTCGTTGATTTTGTCTTTTTTTGCCGCAACGAGAATCACCGCCATGTCTCCCATCTCTCCCTCCTCATCGGGCGACGAATCGGGCGGCAAGACATGAAAGTCAATATTGACCTCGTTGATATCGAACGGGATGTACTGTTCGGCGGCCAGTTTCACTTGCCCCGGCAGTTCTTCATCCGGCATGGGAGGGAGATTGATCTTTTTGACGATCACGGCGTGTCCCGATATCGAAATGGCGACCTGCTTGTTCTTGACGCCGGTTTCTTCAATCAGCTCTCGGATCGACGCGACGACGCGCTCTTCGTCCATCACGGTTCCATCGACAATCATTTCCGGATCGAGAAGTTTGACGCCGAACTTTTGCAGGCTGTATCGCCCCTTGCTTTCTTTCAACTGAACCAGCTTGATGGCGCTGGATCCGATATCAAGCCCCACCAGCTGCCGGCGGGGAGTCAACATCGACACAAGATCCGTTTCAAACAGACGTTTGAACGCCCCTGACTTAAAAACCCCCGGCAGGGATAACGACATGGGTCCCATCGCTACTCCGTGTGACTTTCTTTCATGCCCCGATCATTTTTTATTTCGCTCAGTCTGTCGAGAGGTTCATGTCTTGCCGCTGTGCCATGCGCCTGGCGCTCTTTAATATGAGCTGCGTCAACATTCGGCTTCCGTTGCGCTTGTTCGACGGATTCCGCATGCAGGCGCACAGTGGCAAGTATAGTCCCTAGCCTCTACCTGTCAAGAAAACCACCGAAATGAGATCCATTGAAATGGGGTGAGGGAGGATCTGAAACGTGGCTTGCCGCTAAGGCCGCTCTGCCTTGTGCATGTCGCGATGCGTCACGGCCACGTCGTAGCCCATCGTGGAAAGGCTGTCCCGCAAAGACGCGGCAATGGCGACGGAACGATGGCGCCCGCCCGTGCAACCGATGGCGATGGTCAGATAGCTGCGGGGTTCTCGTTCAAAGCACGGAATGAGAAATTGCAGCAGTCCTTCGAGTCGATCCAGAAGCAATCGTGCGTTGGGGTCGGAGAGAACGAAAGCCTTGACCCGTGGATCATCGCCGGCCAGCGGCTTCAACTCCGGCACGAAATAGGGATTTTTCAGGAACCGCACGTCGAACAGCAAGTCGACATCGTACGGCACCCCGAATTTATAGCCGAACGTCAGAAGGGAAATAATGAGCTTGGTTCCTGAAGGCTCCAATCGAAATTGTTTGACGAGGAGGCCGCGGAGCTCATGCGCAGTCAGATCAGAGGTATCGATGACACGGTCGGCACGTCGCCGAAGTTCCGCAAGTCGATCTTTTTCAAATCGAACTCCCTCCCTGAGGGGCGCGTGAGGCAACAAAGGATGCGGCCGCCGCGACTCGGAAAATCGCCTTACCAGCACTTCTTCGCGCGCCTCGAAGAACAGCAGTTGCACGGAGTGGCCGAGCCCCTTGATTTGCTCCAGTATGCCGGTCAGATCGGACAAAAAGCTCCGCTCTCGAATATCGATTCCCAATGCCACATTGGTAATGGCCTCTTTCTGCTGGCTGCACAGTTCGACGAACGTCGGCAACAATGCGGGGGGGAG
>JAIWOH010000189.1 GCA_020216985.1 Nitrospira sp. | reverse complement strand
ATTGTCGATGCAGAAATAACCTGCATCCTCGAGCGATTTGAGCGCGAGAGACTTACCGGATCCCGATAACCCACTGATCACGATAACGTTGAGACCCGCCACATCCCCTCTTTATTTCCGCGCAGATAAGGAATTGGAACATGGACGTTCTCCACTCGCTTGATGAATGGCCGCCACGACCAAAAACAGAAGATCCCTCGCGTTTTCTATGAGTCCGACACTCACACGGTTCCGACTCGCCTGCGGGACTTGCTGATCCTCTCCGGTTTATGGTCGGCGAGTCGACCCTTCCACTTTCTGAACTGGGCGTCCACCCGATCAACCAATTCATCGATCGACGCATACATCTCTCGGGTCGACGTCTTCGCTTGCAAGGGTTTGCCGTTCACCGTCCCCACGACTTCCGCTGTATGCCGGAGCTTTTCAACCCCCAACACGACCTGAAGAGACTCCACTTTGAGCTCGTAGCGGTCCAATCGTTGAAACCGTGTTTGCACATATTCCCGCAACGCCGGAGTGATGTCGAGATGTCGGCCTGTAATTCTGATCGTCATACGTGCCTCCAGTGCTCTCCGATACATTCCTCTCAAAAGAAACGTTTCCGCTGGCTGGCGGACGGAATATTTTCCTCCGCCCGATATTTGGCGACGGTTCG
Source organism: Nitrospira sp. (assembly GCA_020216985.1). Taxonomy (GTDB): domain Bacteria; phylum Nitrospirota; class Nitrospiria; order Nitrospirales; family Nitrospiraceae; genus Nitrospira_D. The sequence goes on along the minus strand of JAIWOH010000189.1, from coordinate 9,345 downwards.
TCTGGCGATCAAGATCTGTTGTGCGCGCAGCCGGGCGGCGATTTCTTCGTCTTTCAACGGCCGTCTCGCGTCCTCTTCGGCCACCATCTGTTTGATCATCTGACGAACCGACACGGAAGAATGCATGTCGGACGGTCGATCGGCGCGTTGAAGCCCCGCATTAAAAAAGAACTTGAGCTCGAGCATGCCTTGCGAGCAATACAAATACTTGTTGGCCGTAACACGGCTGATCGTGGACTCGTGCATTCCGACGTCTTCGGCGACTTGCTTGAGCACCAACGGTTTCAAATACTGCACTCCGTGTTCGAAGAACGGCTGCTGAAATTTCACGATGCTCGACACGACCTTGACGATCGTCTTGTTGCGCTGCTCAATGCTTCGAATGACCCATTGCGCGGCGCGCAACTTCTCGTCCATGTACGCTTTTGTTTCAGGAGCGCTTTCCTGCCCAGACCCCATCAACTGTTTATAGTAGGGGTTGATTCTCATTTTCGGCATCCCGTCGTCGTTCAGCAAAACAACCCATTCTCCTTCGTCTTTGACGACGAACACGTCAGGAACGATCACATAATTCTGGGTATTGGCGAACGGCCGGCCCGGTTTTGGCTCGAGGTTTTCGATGATCTTGGTCGCTTGAAATACTTCGTCCAGCGTGACGTTCAGAGTCTTGGCGATTTTGGCATACTGCTTTTTCTCAAGATCTTTCAAATGGTGAAGAATGACGGCTTCGACTACCGATCCTTTAAGAGCCCCCGGTCTCGCGCCCAGCGACCCCATGGGATTGCGCCCCAAATGCCCGAGCTGAAGCAACAGACACTCGGGCAGACTTCTGGCACCGACCCCCGTCGGATCGAATGTTTGAATGTCTTTGAGCACAGACTCCGCTTCCTCTTCAGAGAAATCCGTTCCGGCCACCACCTCTGCCATCGGCATGCGAAGATATCCGTCGTCGTCAAGATTGCCGATGATCAATCGCCCCAGTTGTTTCTGTCGCTCCGACAATCCGGACAGCGACAACTGCCAGAGGAGATGTTCTTCGAGCGACGTCGCTTTGGCGACAGTTTGCTCATAGGAGGGGAAGTCGTCTGATGAGACGGATTGCTGCGAGCGACCGGAGCGATGATCGCTCCCAAAATATTCTTCCCACCCGGACGCAGAAAACCCTTCCGGCGCTTCCTGCTCTTCCGGCGTTTCCGCTTCATCGGCCCCCTGATCCCGACCGATCGCCGCCTCATCGATCTTTTCGTCCGTCGCGGCCGTTTCCCCCTCTTCCGCGTCGATTTGCAGATCTTCCAAAAGGGGGTTTTCCAAAAGATGCTGGGCCAAACTCTGTTGCAGTTCCAACCGTGACAGTTGCAGAAGCTTGATCGCCTGCTGCAACTGCGGCGTCATGATCAATTTTTGGCTCAGCTTCAAGTCCAGGCGAAGTTTCATAGCGGCTGACTCCTGCCCTGTTCCAACGTGAACCGTTCTCCCAGATAGACGGTCCTGGCGATTTCACTTTTGACGATGTCCTCCGGAGCTCCGGACTCCAAAATCAGTCCTTCGTTGATAATGTAGGCGCGGTCGACGATCGACAGAGTTTCCTGCACATTGTGATCGGTAATCAAAATACCGATTCCTTTGCTTCTCAATCGTTTGATGATCTGCTGGATATCCCCGACGGCGATGGGATCGATGCCCGCAAACGGCTCATCCAACAACATGAACGAAGGCGACATGGCCAACGCTCGCGTGATTTCCAGACGCCGGCGCTCTCCGCCGGAAAGGGCATAGGCCATGCTTTTCCGAAGATGCGAGAGATCAAGCTCTTTCAAAAGCGCGTCGACGAGCCGGGCGCGTTCCTGACGAGGATATCCCAGCATCTCGACGATCGCGAGAACATTCTGCTCCACGGACAGCCTGCGAAATACCGATGATTCTTGCGGCAAGTAGCCGATTCCTTTTCTGGCCCGTTTATGCATCGGCAGCGCCGTGATGGACTCTCCATTCAACGTGATCTCGCCTTCATCCGGCTGGCAAAGCCCCACCATCATATCGAAGATGGTGGTCTTCCCGGCGCCGTTGGGGCCCAGCAGTCCCACGACTTCTCCCGCGCGGACCTCGACGACGACGCCCTTGACCACTTTCCTGCCCCGAAAACTTTTGACCAGACCGGCGGCGCGCAATCGCGGCACCCGCATTTCCTCATCGGAAGCGATCTCCGGCTCTATGACCGCGTGAATGGCTTGAGTCATGGCTTGAGCCGTTCCGCTTCCTCAATGTGAACGTGAGAGCCGCCCTCGACGACGCTTCGTTCTTCGGCCAAATAGATGGTGATTTGGCGGCCGCTGACGCGCGTGCCCTTCTCCCAGGCCACCGGATCGCCGGTCATGACGATCTTTTCTTCGGCGCTGAAATAGACGGCTTTCTGGCAAGTCGCATGGCTGTTCTCCTGCTTAATTTTGACGTGCCCGATGGCCTCCACCCTTTCGAGCGAACGCCCCGAAGGCGACGTCAGCGCTTCGGATTTTTTCGATGTCTCCCCGCCGAGCGCTGCGGCGGCATCGCCGGTCTGTCCTTGAAAAAACACGATCATTTTTTCCGAATTGACGACAAGCCCTCCTCTCGTCAGCACGACATTGCCTTCGAAGATAGCCTGGTTCTCCCGGTTGCGGACCGTCATTTTATTCGAAGTGATCGTGGTGGGCACCGCTTGCGCATCATCAGGAGGAGATTTTGAAAATCGGGACTCGGCGGCACAAGCGCCGTCCGGCATCCAAGCCGCCATTGTGCTAAGAAGCAGGAGTAAGAGCGACACGTACATCGTCCAACACCTCAAACTCTTCCGCGTCCAGCCGTCCGAGAAAACCGCGCCCCGTCACCTCGATCCCATGTCCCACAATGCGAACGGCATCGCGCGTGGAGACTTCCTTTCTATCGTTGGCCCATGCCAAATGATTGGTGTAGATCGTATATCCCCCTCTCGTCTCGACGACAAGGGGAACTTCTTTGTTCGACAAAGAAAAACTTTTCGTCGCGATATGAAACGTGCCTTCTTCTCCCGACACGGTGAGCTCCCTGCCGTTTTCCCCGTACAGCGTGACGTCGACGTCGTTCAATAGCGCTCGCTTCTCTTGCTCGAACAGCCTCGCCTGTTTGGCCGAAATTTTCCATTCCACATCGTCTTTGTTTGACTGCGTAAACACAAACTCGGAAATTGCGGCATCCGCGCGCTCCATCGCATTCACCGTAGTCTTTTGATCGGGCGGAGGAACCGACTCTGCATTCATGGCAAGAACATAGACGAGAAAAACCGACAGGGCCCCGCTGACGGCCAGCAACACTCTCCTCATGATCTGCTGCCACATTCGTGAGTCCTACTAAACAAAGAGACGCAAGCTTGGCACGATCGTAGCATGCGCGAGAAAGCAAGTAAACGTCCTGCAACGATGACCAAACAAAAACGTCCTCTCCGGCTGAAAGCCGGAGAGGACGTTGATAAAGCCGACTCGTTTTCTCTCTCGGGGAAAAGCGATCGCTACGCGGTTTTTTCCGACCCTCCCGTCGAAGATTGAGACTGTACATCCGAGGGTTTCTTAGACGCAGCCGCGTCCGCTCGAGCCACAAGCTCGATGGCCACCATCTCCCCTCCATCTCCCACTCGCCGGCGTGTCTTGACGATCCTGGTATAGCCTCCAGGACGATCCTTGAACCGCTCAGCAACGTCGCTGAACAATTTAGACACGACGGTCTTGCTGCGCAGAAACCCGAGGGCACGACGCCTGGCAGGCAGCGTTCCTTCCTTGCCCAAAGAGATCATGCGGTCGGCGAACCCTCTGACTTCCTTGGCTTTCGCCTGGGTGGTCTCGATCCGTTCATGGTCGAGCAGCGCCGTGACAAGATTGCGAAACAACGCCCAGCGATGTTTGGTCTTCCTTCCGAGTTGTCGGCCTTTTTTTCTATGTCGCACGGTATTCCCCTTTACCTTCCATCACTCCGACTTCTGACCGCCATTATGAGATTGCGCCGAGTCCAATTTCGTCCCAAGCGAGAGCCCCATTTCCGCCAAGATTTCCTTGATTTCGTTGAGGGACTTCTTCCCGAAATTCTTGGTCCGCAACATTTCTCCCTCGGTTTTCTGCACGAGATCTCCGATGGTCTTGATGTTGGCATTTTTCAAACAATTCGCCGCGCGCACGGATAGCTCCAGTTCGTTCACGCTGCGGGAGAGATGTTTGTTGACTTCACGCTGAGTCTCCTCGCGACCGGCTTCGGGCTTTCCTTCACCACGTTCCTCGGGATTGATGAAAATATCCAAATGCTCGCGAAGGATGCCGGCAGCCGTAGACAAGGCGTCTCGCGGAGCGATGGTCGCATCGGTCCAGATTTCCATGGTCAGTTTATCGTAGTCGGTCATGCGACCCACCCGAGCGTTTTCGACGTGGAAATTGACGCGCCTAATCGGGGAAAAGATGGAATCGATCGCGATCACGCCGATCGGCAGTCCCTCTTCCTTATTGCGCTCGGCGGGAACGTACCCACGTCCATGTTTGACCGTCATTTCAATATCCAGCGTGGCATCTTTATCGAGCGTCGCGATATGCAAATCCGGCGTCAAAACGGTCACGTCCGCATCATGAATGATATCGGAACCTTTCGCTTCTCCGGGTCCCGTCTTTTTGAGGCGAATCGTTTTCGGCTTGTCCGTGTGCAGCGCCAATCTCAGGCTTTTGATGTTCAGAATGATCGCCGTAACGTCTTCCGTCACCCCCGGGATCGTCGAAAACTCGTGCACCACTCCTTCGATCTTTACCATCGTGACGGCGGCGCCCGTCAGAGAAGACAGCAAGACGCGCCGCAACGCGTTTCCGATCGTGGTTCCAAACCCCCGTTCGAAGGCTTCGGTTGTGAACCGACCATATGTCGGGGACAGCGTATCTTTGTCGACTTCCACCCGCATCGGGATCTGAAAGTCTTTCATCGCCTTGATCATGACCCCCTCCCATTTGCCATCCAGATAATTGACCAGCCGGCGCGACATCTGACGCGAAAAATCGCTTCCACCTGCTTCTTCCGACCGCTACCTGGAATACAACTCCACAACCATTTGTTCGTTCACGGGCACCGTGATTTGTTCCTTGGCCGGCAATGCACGGACGATTCCCTTGAAGGCCCCTTTGTCCAGTTCGAGCCAATCCGGAATTCCGCGGCTCTCGACGGTCTCCATCGCTTCTTGGATCACGGCGAGTTTCCGGCTCCGTTCACGAACTTCGATCACGTCACCCGCTTTCACCAATGCTCCCGCGACCGTCACCGGCTTCCCGTTTATCAGCAGATGACCATGATTGACGATTTGGCGCGCCTGCTTTCGCGACACACCGAACCCCAATCGATAGGCCACGTTGTCAAGACGGCACTCAAGCAAACGGAGCAACGCGGCACCCGTCACACCAACCTGTCGCTCGGCGCGCTCAAATACTCCGCGGAACTGTCTTTCTTGAAGACCATAGATGCGCCGCAGCTTCTGCTTTTCCCGCAACTGGACGCTGTAGTCGGAAGTCCGCTGCCTGCCTTGCCCATGTTGGCCTGGTGGATAGCTCCGTCGCTCAATGGCGCACTTCTCCGTCATGCAGCGCGCCCCCTTGAGAAACAACTTCTCCCCCTCTCGACGGCAGAGCCGACACACAGGACCGCGATACTTTGCCACTGCTTCCTCCTCGTTATGTCACCGTTAAGACCGACGTCACCGCAACCGGCGATCGCTTCCTATCGAGCCACCGCTACACCCGCCGTCGTTTAGGCGGACGACATCCGTTATGCGGAATGGGAGTGACGTCTCTGATCAAATTGATTCGCAATCCAGCCCCCTGCAACGAGCGAATCGCTGATTCACGACCTGACCCCGGACCATTGACGTACACGTCGATTTGCCGCATCCCGCATTCCATCGCCTTTCGGGCCGCCGCCTCGCCGGCTCGCTGCGCCGCGAACGGGGTGCTTTTCCTTGACCCTTTAAATCCTTGATTGCCCGCACTCGCCCATACCACCGTGTTCCCGCTCATGTCGGTGATGGTCACGATCGTGTTGTTAAAAGAAGCCTGGACGTGCGCGATTCCGCTTTGGACGATCCGACGCTCCTTCTTTTTCCCCTTTTTGACACTCATGTCGATTCCCTCATCTTGGTCCGTTCACTGCACTCACGTGCTACGCGGTTTTCCCTCCGGCCGGCCTTGGTCTGCTCCCGACTCCGGCTCGTCGTCCCTTGCGCGTCCTGGCATTCGTTTTCGTGCGTTGCCCTCGAACGGGGAGCCCTTTCCGATGGCGCAACCCTCGGTATGTCCCCGTATCGACCAGACGCTTGATGTTCAAAGCAACTTCCTTCCGAAGATCGCCCTCAACACGGTATTCGCGCTCGATGATTTCTCGGAGCTTGACAATCTGGTCCTCGCTCAGATCTTTGACACGGATCGCCCCATCGACTCCCGCCGCTTTGAGAATGTGCTGCGCGGACGTTCGTCCGATTCCATAAATGTAAGTCAACCCGATATCAATCCGTTTTCCCCTCGGTAAATCAACGCCCGCGATACGTGCCATCTGTTCTCCCTTCAGTCGACCTCTTCCTCGCCGTCGATCGATTACGATGCGCGAGATACCGGCCCCTGCCCGATACAAACTCGACGAACGATATCTTCATCCCTGCCGTTGCTTATGGCGTGGGTTCTCACAGAGCACCCTCACGACTCCCCGCCTCCGCACGACCCTGCATTTTGCACAAATCGGCTTGACTGATGACTTGACTTTCATAACAACCAATACCCTCGCTACTTAAATCGATAGGTGATCCGCCCTCTCGTCAGATCGTAGGGCGACATTTCCACGGTCACCTTGTCGCCGGGAAGGATACGAATAAAATGCATCCGCATTTTCCCCGAGATATGCGCCAAGATGATATGTCCATTGTCAAGTTTCACCCGAAACATCGCGTTGGGCAATGTTTCCGCCACGGTACCTTGAACTTCAATAATATCTTCTTTGGCCACGTATTCTTTGATCTCTTCTTCTCTGTTCCCTACAAGCTAGAGAACCGCCTCGGGACGCCGACTCAAAATCTTGGCGGGCCCCTTAGGTTGCACCGCAATGGTGTGTTCAAAATGGGCGGATAAGCTGCCGTCAACCGTCACCGCCGTCCACCGATCGTCGAGTATGCGAACTGCACTTCCTCCCATGTTCACCATAGGCTCGATCGCCAGCACCATTCCGCTTTGCAAGCGAGGACCTTGCCCAGGCTTCCCGTAATTCGGAACCTGGGGCTCTTCGTGCAACTGCCTGCCGATCCCGTGTCCCACGAACTCCGTGACGACCGAATACCCTGCCGATTCTACATGACGTTGAACCGCATGGGAAATATCGGAGATTCGGTTGCCCACAACGGCCTGTTCGATCCCCAAATACAACGCCTCTTCGGTCACCCGGATGAGTCGTAAGACTTCCTCGGAGACTCGTCCGACGGCTACTGTCACCGCAGAGTCTCCATAAAATCCCCCGACGATGGCTCCGAGATCCAAGCCGACGATATCTCCCTCTTTCAACTTGCGCTTCGATGGAATTCCATGAACGACCTGCTCGTTTATGGACACACACAGCGTCTTGGGATAATTTCGATAGCCCTTGAAAGCCGGAACGGCTCCCCGCGCTCGTATCTCCTTCTCGGCGATTTGATCAAGCTCTTCCGTGCTGACCCCGGGACTCACCGCTGTCTCCACCACCCGCAGCGCTTCGGCAACCACCTTCGACGCCTGTGTCATGATTTCGATTTCAGCAGGCGTTTTGAGAATGATCATGCCGAATTGCGGGCCGCCAGCACCTTTGTGAGATTCTCGTACACAGTATCGATCGGTCCCACACTGTCGAGGTGCGACAACATATTCTTCTTTTCATAGAAGCTGATGAGCGGAGCCGTTTGCTCATCATAAACCTTCAATCGCGTTTCGATCGCCTCCTGCCGATCGTCGTTTCTCTGAACGAGTTTCCCGCCGCATCGATCGCAGAGATCGCCTCGCTGCGAAGGCGAGAACTCAAGGTGAAACGTCGCTTGACACGTCGGGCAACTCCGGCGTCCCCCGAGCCGTTTGACGATCTCTTGCCTCGAAGCGCGAAAATTGATGACGCGATCCAATCGAATTCTCTGTTCGTCGAGTACTTGTTCCAATGCTTGGGCTTGCGGGACCGTTCGGGGAAAGCCGTCTAGAATAAAACCATTCCCCACTCTTGAAGCGGCTAACGTTTCCCTGACCAAACCGATCACGACCGAATCGGGAACGAGGCGCCCTTGATCCATGTACGATTTCGCTTCTCGCCCCAACTCCGTCCCTTTCCGAACCGCTTCGCGAAGCAAATCACCGGTCGAGATTTTCTTCATGCCGAACTGCACCGCCAACCTGTCGGCTTGCGTTCCTTTGCCCACACCCGGCGCCCCGAGAAACACCAAATTCATGCCTTGCCTCACCCGCTTCTTCCTCTCAGCGGTGCCATGCCCTTACCCAGGAATCCCTCATAATTTCGCATCAGCATGTGCGATTCGATCTGCTGAGCGGTATCCAACCCCACCCCGATGACGATCAGCAGCGACGTCCCCCCGAAATAGAACGGCACGTTCAATTTATAAATCAACAGTTCGGGAATCACGCAGACGACCGCCAGATAAATCGCCCCCACAAATGTAATTTTTGTCAGAACATTATAGATATAGTCGGAGGTCCGTTGCCCAGGCCGGATACCGGGAATGAATCCTCCGTATTTTTTCATGTTATCGGCCATGTCGACCGGATTGAGCACCACAGCGGTGTAAAAGAAGCAAAAAAACACGATAAGGCCGACGTACATCAGGGTGTAAATCACCGACCCAGGCGACAACTGCGTTCCGATCTCTCTGATCCAAGGAGTCTCAAAAAATCCCGCGATCGTGGCCGGAAACGCGATGATCGACGAGGCGAAAATCGGAGGGATCACACCGGCCGTATTGATCTTCAAAGGAATATGGGTGTGCTGCCCTCCGTACACGCGACGGCCGATCACGCGCTTGGCGTACTGCACCGGAATTTTTCGACGCCCGCTTTCCAAAAACACAATCGCCGCCACCACAGCGATCATCAACACGGCCAATCCGATGAGCAACATGAGGCTTAACTGTCCGACCTGATAGAGATCAAACGTTTGTGCGACCGCCGCCGGCAGTCGCGCGACAATGCCGGCAAAAATGATCAGCGAAATGCCGTTCCCGACTCCCCGTTCTGTGATCTGCTCGCCAAGCCACATCAAAAAGGCCGTGCCCGCCGTCAGAGTAATGACGGTCATCAACCGAAA
>JAIWOH010000188.1 GCA_020216985.1 Nitrospira sp. | reverse complement strand
TCCCCATCCGCCACTGAGCACGAATGCGCCTTCGTTCATTTGTTCGAGCCCGATCGCAATCCCGAACCCCTGAATGAGAGCGATACCGATGGTCCCGAATCGGGTGTACTGGATGATCTTTTTTCGGCCCCGCTCCCCTTCCTTGGCCAACTTAGACAGATGAGGAACGACCACGGTCAACAACTGAAGAATGATCGACGCGCTGATATACGGCATGATGCCCAGGGCAAAGATCGTCAACCTGGACAAAGATCCGCCGGAAAAGATGTCCAAAAATCCGAGAAGCGACCCTCCTTGCTTCTGGAGAAACTCGGCAAGGGCTTCACCGTTAATCCCGGGTGTCGGAATATGCGCGCCGACTCGATACACCACGAGCATACCGAGCGTGAAGAGCACACGGGTGCGAAGCTCGGGGATCTTGAAGATATTCTGTAAACTGGTCAGGAGCCGCTCAAACACCGCCGATGACCTCGACTCTCCCTCCAGCCGCCTGAATCTTCGCCTCGGCGGATTTGCTGAACTTGTGGGCTTGAACGATGAACGGCTTGCTGAGTTCGCCGTGACCGAGGATCTTAATCGGGAGCGTTTTTCGCTTCACCAAACCGACGTCAACCAAGGTCTGCGGAGTAATCGTCTCCGTGTTTGTCACCTTCTCCAAACTCTTCACGTTGACGACGGCGTATTCGGTCCGAAACGGATTGGCAAAACCAAATTTTGGCACACGCCGTACCAACGGCATCTGACCGCCTTCAAACCCCGGACGCTTCCCTCCCCCAGACCTGGCCAACAATCCCTTATGACCCTTGGTCGACGTTTTGCCGTGCCCCGACCCGGGCCCGCGCCCGATGCGTTTCCGGCGTTTTTTCGCGCCCTTCCCCGGCTTCAAATCATACAGGTTCATGGCTGCCCGACCTCCAGCAGATACCAGACCTTCCTGATCATTCCCCGAACCTGAGGTGTGTCGGGATGAACGACCGTCTGCCTGAGGCGTCGAAGTCCAAGCCCTCGCAGCACGCGGCGATGGCCCTCAGGCGTTCCAATAGGACTTCGCCTCAATGTCACACGAAGAGCCTGCTCGTTGGAACTTCCTGTGTTCGTCGCCATTTCGGTCCCCATATCAAACCGTGGCCCTTTCTTCCTGTTTCTCGGCCGTTCTCCGCCTCAGGCGAAGAACGTCGTCGGGATGTCGTAACTGTGTAAGGCCGTTCAACGTCGCCCGAACCGCGTTGAACGGATTCCCTCGGCCCAGCGTCTTTGCAATCACATTATGAGCCCCCACCAGCTCAACCACCGCGCGAACAGCCCCTCCGGCGATAATCCCCGTTCCGTCCACCGCGGGCTTGAGCAAAACATGTTCCCCGCCGAAGAGACCGTGCACCTCATGAGGAATCGACCCGCCCTTGAGCGGAACATGAACCAGATGCTTCTTGGCCTGCTCAACGGCCTTTGAAATGGCGACAGGCACTTCGGCGGCTTTTCCTTTCCCAATGCCGACCCATCCATGGCCGTCTCCGACAACGACCAATGCACAGAAGTTGAAACGTTTCCCCCCCTTGACCACCTTGGCAACACGATTGATAAAGACGACCTTGTCCTTCAAGCTCAACTCATCAGGATTGACTCGCACGCTTTCTCTCCCTTGGTCCGGAGTTCAGGGGAAGACCGCGAACGCGCCGTCTTCCTCCCGCTTCAGTCTAAAATTGGAGCCCGCCCTCACGAGCGGCATCGGCAAGGGCCTTGATTCTTCCGTGATACATCCGCCCGCCGCGATCAAAGACAACGGCACTGACATTGGCGGCTTTGGCCCGCTCCGCCACCAACTTCCCCACGGCTTTGGCCGCCTCAATGTTGCCGGTCGATTTGAGAGCCATTTTCAAGGATTTATCCAGAGAGGACGCCGCCGCCAGAGTTTTCCCTTCGAGATCATTGATAATCTGAGCATAGATGTGCGCGTTGCTGCGAAACACATTAAGCCGCGGCCTCTCCGGAGTTCCAAAGATCGCGTTTCGGACTCGGCGTCGACGCCGCTCAAGCTGCTGAACTTTTCCCGCTCTACTCATTGCCAACCCCTACTTCCCGGTCTTGCCTTCTTTCTTTCGTAAGCGTTCGCCGGCATATCGAATGCCCTTTTGCTTATACACATCGGGAGGCTTGATCGCTCGGAGATTGGCGGCCACCTGACCGACCAACCTCTTATCAATTCCCTTCACCGTAATGAGGGTTTGTTTTTCAACCTTGATGTCGATTCCCGCCGGGACGTCGTACAAGACAGGATTGATATAGCCGACATTAAAGCTCATTGTCCGCCCCTGCAATTGCGTTTTGTACCCGACTCCGGTGATCTCCAGCGACCGCTCGTACCCTTTCGTTACGCCGTGGATCATGTTATTCACTTCAGCTCGGACCAGGCCGTGCAAAGCTCGTAATTTTCTATCCTCGCGAGCCCTGCTTACCTGAACCTTCCCATCATCCACAGTCACTGCGACTCCGGGAGCGAGGGACCAGTCCAATTTGCCCAGGGGACCCTTTACGGAAACGTTGGACCCGGCCACCTTGACCTCCACTCCGCTTGGAATCGCGATCGGCTTTCTCCCTACTCGTGACATGATGCCAGTGCCCCTTTAACTCGTTAAGCCGCCTTGCTCACCACACCGCGCACAAAACTTCTCCACCCACTCCGTTCTTTCTCGATTCTTGATCGGTCATAACGCCCTTTGACGTCGAAAGAATTGAGAGCCCGAGCCCATTCTTCACTCTGGGAATATCTTTGCCTCCCACATAGACCCGACGGCCTGGTTTACTGATCCGCTCAAGGCCTGTAATCATAGGACGGCCTTCCCCGATATACCGCAGCTTGACGTGAAAAACCGGATGACCGTCTTTTTCACTCACCTCGACTGCGTCAATGTATCCCTCTCGCTTCAAGATCTCTAAGATCGCTCGCTTCAACTTAGAGGCGGGAATCACAACTGTTTCATGGCCTCGTTGCGCGCCGTTTCGCAATCGAACGAGAAGATCGCTAATAGGATCCGTCAGCATTGGTTACCCTTCAACCTTCATAAAAATAGAGAAGTACACCTCTTTTAATCGGCGCTTACCAACTTGACTTCCGGACTCCGGGAATCTCTCCACGAAGACTCAAAAATCGAAAACAGATTCGGCACATCTGAAATCGTCGCAAATATCCCCTCACCCGTCCACACACCCCGCAGCGATGATATTGGCGGCAGGGGAACTTCGGCTTGGCGGCCGCTTTATTTCGCAGTGCTAGTCGCGCCACACATGGCTCCTTTCAACTGGCAAGACGGACGGCGTCATCAGGCACGAAATGGCATGCCAAGATGTTTCAGCAGCGCCTTGCCTTCGTCATTGGTCTTGGCCGTCGTCACGATCGTGATGTCCATCCCGTGAATCGAGGCGACGTCGTCGTATTTAATTTCCGGAAAAATGAGCTGTTCCTTCAAACCAAACGTGTAATTCCCCCGACCATCGAAGGATTTCGAGGAAACTCCGCGGAAATCCCGAATTCTGGGCAACGCCAAGGTCACCAGCCTGTCGAAAAATTCGTACATGCGCCGACTGCGAAGCGTCACCTTGGCGCCGATCGGTAATCCTTGTCGCAATTTGAATCCGGCTATGGCTTTCTTCGCCCGAGTCACGACCGGTTTCTGCCCCGTAATGGCTCCCAGTTCCGTAACGGCGCTTTCCAGAAGCTTGACGTTCTGAAGCGCCTCTCCCATCCCGACGTTCAAAACCACACGTTCAAGTCGGGGCACCTGCATGATGTTCTTGTAGTTAAACTCCTTCATCAAGGCCGGTACGACTTTCTCTTGATAGACGTCGAGAAGACGAGGCCTGAACTTCGATTCATCACCGCCCTGATCAAACTGTGCCGGCGACGGACTTTCTTTTGAAGAGGACTTTTTCTCCGTCTTCTTTGCCGTCACCTTTTTTTGCGCCTTTGCCATTTCAGATACTCCGCTCACTCGATCGTTTCATTCGACTTTTTACTGAAACGGACTCGTCGACCGTCCTCCAAGCGTCGGATGCCGACCCTGGTCGGCTTCTGAGTCACCGGACAAAACAGCATGACCTTGGAGAGATTCAACGGGGCCTCTCGCTCGAGAATTCCTCCTTGTTTCAGCTTTTGATTCGGCTTCGTATGGCGCTTGATGATGTTCAGCTTTTCAACAGTGACTTGGCCGGCCTTGAGGTCCACCGACAGCACCTTTCCGGTTTTTCCTCGCTCTCGACCGGCAATCACGACGACGGTGTCACCTTTCTTGATTCTACTTTTTCGCAGAGCTTGCACCATTTCCTCACTCATCCGTCAAGCGCTTCGCGCATCGGCCCCTACAACACTTCGGGTGCCAGAGAAATAATTTTCATGAACTTTTTCCAACGCAATTCCCTCGCAACCGGACCAAAGATGCGGGTTCCGATCGGCTCGCCCTCTTTATTGATCAAAACGCAGGCGTTCCGATCAAACTTAATGTAGGAGCCGTCCTCGCGACGCACTTCCTTCGTCGTTCGAACGATCACCGCCCGGCTGACATCGCCCTTCTTCACGCTCGCCTGAGGAATCGCTTCCTTAACGGCGACGACTACCACGTCACCCAGCGATGCATAGCGCCGCCTCGTGCCCCCAAAGACGTGAAAACACATCGCCTGCTTCGCCCCCGAATTATCCGCCACGTCCATGTAAGTATAATTCTGAATCATAACATCCGATCTCTTCTTGCGATTTGCTCAGCCCTGCTCTTCTTTTCCGAGAATTTCGACGACGCGCCAATGTTTTTCCTTGCTGATCGGACGACTCTCTCGCAAACGGACCCGATCTCCGATCTGACAAACGTTCTGCTCGTCGTGCGCTTTCAGTTTCGTCACTCGCCGCCAGACTTTTCGGTAGACCGGATGTAACACCGAACGCTCAACCGCCACCACCACGGTCTTGTCCATTTTATTGCTCAGGACCCGCCCGACCCATTCGCGTTTCTTGACGACATTCGTACCCATTGATTACGGCCTTTCACCCTTTTCGACACTTCCGCTCGTTTCTCGCATGATGGTTTTGACCCTGGCGATGGTCCGCTTGGTCTTTCGGATCTGCATCGGATTTTCAAGACGTCCGGTCCCGAATTGAAACCGCAGATTGAACAATTCTTGCCTCAATTGCTTTTCTTTCTGGGCAAGCTCGGTTTCATTCAGCTGACGAAGCTCTTTTAGCTCCTGCGCCATGCTTCACCCCTCTGAAAGCCTTCCCGCTTCAGGATGCAATCTCTCCTCGAACCACGAGCTTGGTCGCGACAGGCAGCTTGTGCGAGGCCAGACGAAACGCTTCTCGTGCAACGTCCGGGGTGACTCCATCCATTTCATAAAGAATACGTCCGGGCTTCACGACCGCCACCCAATATTCCGGATTCCCCTTGCCCTTACCCATACGAGTTTCCGCCGGTTTTTTAGTGATCGGCTTATCGGGGAAAATACGAGTCCACACCTGCCCTCCCCGTTTCACGTAGCGAGTGATGGCGATCCGTGCCGCTTCAATTTGACGACTTGTCACCCACCCGGGCTCCAAAGCCTTGAGCCCGAATTCTCCCAACGTAATTTGGCCGCCGCGATAGGCTTTTCCCGTCATACGGCCTTTTTGCATTTTTCGAAACTTGACTTTTTTGGGCGCCAGCACGATCCGTCTCTCCTTACCCCAACCTTCGTTCCAGAGCCGATTCCGACTTCATTGCCTGAACAGGAAGCATCTCTCCTTTATAAATCCATGTTTTGACCCCGATTTGTCCCATGGTGGTTCGAGCCTCCGCAAAGCCATAGTCTATTTCGGCGCGAAGCGTGTGGAGCGGCACACGCCCTTCTCGATACCATTCGGTCCGGGCAATCTCGGCACCACCCAGACGACCCGCCACCATGATCTTGATACCCTGCGCGCCCAGTCTCAGGGCCGATTGGACGCTTCGCTTCATCGCTCGTCGAAACGCGACTCGCTTTTCCAGTTGCGTTGCTACATTCTCGCTGACGAGTTGGGCGTCGAGTTCCGGCTTCTTGATCTCCTTGACCGTGATGTACACCTGACCGCCGTACCGTTTTTCCAGATCAGCCTTGAGCTTATCGACCTCCGCGCCCTTCCTCCCTATGATAATTCCAGGTCGCGCCGTATGAATAATGACTCTCGTCTGATCCCCCGATCGCTCGATCTCGACCTTCGCCACGCCGGCGTGATAGAGCCGAGCTTTGACCATTTGTCTGATCTTGATGTCTTGATGCAAAAACTTCGCGTAATCCTTGTCGGCGTACCAACGAGAACTCCACGTGTAGTTGTAGCCCAGGCGATACCCTATTGGATTTGTCTTCTGCCCCATAATGATGTCCGCCTCAATTAGCAATTCTCGGTCAACATACTAAGCCCGCTTGCCGTGAACCGTCGGAGCGGTCACCACGACGGTAATATGGCTGGTCCGCTTATGAATGGCATTCGCCCTCCCCATCGATCTCGCCCTCGCCCTTCTATAGATGGGGCCGCAATTCACGAACGCCTTGGAGACAACCATTGAATCACTGTCGCCCATTTCTTTTTGTTCTGCATTTGCCACGGCAGAGCGAAGAACCTTCTCCACCACTCGCGCCGCATGACGAGGCGTATGCTTCAACATGGCCAGCGCCATGGGAACCTGTTGTCCACGAATCATGTCGATGACCGGCTTCGCCTTGCGCGGAGCCACTCTTACAAATCGAAGTATGGCGTGTGCTTCTTTCATCTTTCCAACCTAACCCTAGGCTCTCCGTCCTGACGGAGAGCCAGGTCTGACAAGCTATTTCTGCTATTTCAGCGGCACGGCCTTTTCGGTCTTTGCCTGTCCATGTCCCTTAAAAAACCGTGTCGGGGCAAACTCACCCAGCTTGTGCCCCACCATGTTTTCGGTCACAAAAACTGGGATGAATTTCTTGCCGTTATGAACCGCAAACGTATGGCCGATCATGTCGGGAATGACCGTCGATCGCCGAGACCAAGTTTTAATCAGTTTTCGATCCTTGGTCTGGTTCATCTGCTCGACCTTCTTAAGCAGGTGACCGTCGACAAACGCGCCTTTGCTGATCGATCTAGGCATTGCGGACTCCTGACTTTCTCCTCGAAATAATAAACTTATCGGTCCTCTTGTTCTGACGGGTCTTGTACCCTTTCGTGGGCATTCCCCATGGAGACACCGGATGCGGATTGCCTTGGCCGGACTTCCCTTCTCCTCCGCCATGAGGATGATCGACCGGATTCATGACCACGCCTCGAACGTGCGGCCTCTTTCCCTTCCATCGGCTCCTGCCGGCCTTTCCAACGGAGATATTTTCGTGATCGACGTTCCCAACTTGTCCGACCGTCGCCATGCACCGCCCCAGGATCCGCCTCATCTCTCCAGATTTCAGCCGGACTTGGACGTAATCGCCCTCGCGTCCCATCACCTGAGCAAACCCACCGGCGCTCCGAATCAATTGCCCTCCCTTACCCGGTTTCAATTCGATATTATGAACGGTGGTGCCCAGCGGCATGCTGGCCAAGGGAAGTGCGTTTCCCGGACGGATTTCGGCTTCGGGTCCCGACTGCACTTCATCATTCAATTTGAGCCCGACGGGAGCCAAAATGTATCGCTTTTCTCCATCTTTGTATTTGAGCAGGGCGATACGAGCCGATCGGTTCGGATCATATTCGATCGCTTCGACTCGTGCCGGAATGCCCGTCTTATCACGATGAAAGTCGATGATCCGATACAGTCTCTTATGCCCGCCGCCGCGGAATCGGACGGTCATTCGACCGCTGTTGTTTCGCCCTCCGCTCCGGAGATGGAATAACGTCAGGAGCTTCTCCGGTTTCTTCTTGGTCAACTCTTCAGTCGAAACCGAGGACATTCCTCTGCGCCCAGGGGACGTCGGTTTATATAATTTCAATGCCATCTTGGACTCTCTGCGCCGTTGAAAACCGGTTAGGCGCTTTCGTACAACTCAAGTTTTTCGCCCTTCTTAAGAGTCACAAACGCCTTTTTCCAATCGGATCTTCTCCCCGAAAACCGTCCCAACCGTTTGACTTTTCCCTGAACGGTCAACACATTGACCTTTTCAACCTTCACCTTCAGAAGTGTCTCGACGGCCTGTTTGATTTGAACGCGATTGGCATCAGGGTGCACGACAAAACCGACGGTATTCGTCTGCTCGCGAAGGGCCGTGATTTTCTCCGTCAACAGCGGCTGAACCAAAACCTCGTGTATTCCGACCTTCACGACCACACCTCTTGTACGCGTTCCACCTCACCTTTAAGAAGCACAACAACCCCCGCCCGCACGACGTCGTAGACGTTCAGCCGATCAGGGCTCAGTACGGTAACATCAGGCAGGTTTCTCGCCGCGAGCGGAATGCCGGACTCCCCAGAACCGGCGACGACGAGCACGTGCGCACCGTTTCTCAATCGATCCAATGATCGCGCCAACCATTTTGTTTTCGGAGCCTGCTGAGCCAAGTCCGACAGGACGATCAGGCGTCCTTCTGAGACTTTTGCCGACAAGGCCCCCTGCAAGGCGGCCCGATATTTCTTCTTCGGCATCGAATAGGCGTAACTTCTCGGCTTTGGGCCGAACACCGTTCCCCCGTGACGCCAAACGGGAGATCGAAGCGACCCGGCCCTGGCGCGTCCCGTGTGCTTCTGCTTCCACGGCTTTTTCCCTGAACCACTGACTTCTCCCCGACGCCGCGTAGAAGCCGTGCCTTGACGCTCGCACGCCCGCTGCATCACCACGGCTTCGTGCACAAGTTCGACACGGGGCTCGCAGCCGAAGACTTGACTCGGAAGCTCCAGGGTTCCGACTTTTTTATTCTCTAAATCAACAACGTCGACAGTCGGCATACGCTAACTCTTTTTCGATTTTCGCACGACAACGATTCCATTCGGAGCGCCGGGAACGGCTCCTCGCACAAAAAGGAGATTCTCACCGGGGCGCGATTCGACGACTTTCAAGTGCTGCACGGTGACCTGCTCGGACCCCATATGGCCAGGGAGAGTCTTTCCCTTCCAAACGCGAGAAGGAAATGAGCTTGATCCGATCGAGCCGGGATGACGATGAAACATCGACCCATGCGACTCAGGCCCACCGGCATAGTGATGGCGCCTGACCACTCCTTGATAGCCCTTCCCCTTGGAGACGCCGATCACATCCACCCAGTCACCTTTCTTAAAGACATCGACGGTCACCGTCTGCCCGACCGTCACATCGCCTTCCTTTCGGAATTCCCTGAGGACACGGCTCGCGGGAACCTGATTTTTTTTCAAATGCCCGAGCTCCGGCTTGGAAAGCTTCCGCTCGCTGACCTCGCCAAAAGAAAGTTGAACGGCTTCATATCCGTCCCGCTCCTTGGTTTTCACCGTGACGACCCGACAGGGACCAGCCTCAATGACCGTCACCGGCGTTAGGCGATTCTCGTCGAAGACCTGAGTCATCCCCAATTTTTTGCCCAGCAATCCGTTCGTCATGTTTACCAGCCGTTAAACCAGATTTGGGAGCCAGAGTTACAGCTTGATCTCGACGTCCACGCCAGCGGCCAAATTCAGCTTCATCAACGAATCCATGGTCTCGGGCGTCGGCTCCATAATGTCAACCAGTCGCTTATGCGTTCGCACCTCAAACTGTTCTCGGGACTTTTTATCGGCGTGCGTCGATCGTTGAACCGTGATCCTCTCGATCTTCGTGGGAAGCGGAATCGGCCCGACGACGCGAGCGCCGCTGCGGCGAACCGTTTCAACAATCTCCATCACGGATTGATCCAGCACACGGTAATCAAACCCGCGCAGCCTGATTCGAATTCGCTGATCAACCTTCACGTCCCGCTCCTTTACTCGCAGATGCCCCAATATCTTTTATGCCAGGATTTCCGTGACGACGCCGGAGCCGACGGTTTTGCCGCCTTCGCGCACGGCAAAGCGCAGCCCCTGGTCCATGGCAATGGGACTGAT